>DXBL01000225.1 GCA_019116555.1 Candidatus Pseudomonas excrementavium | reverse complement strand
CACTGGACCAGGTCTTGACCACGCGCCGGGCCTGGCGCTACAGCCCGAGCGACCGTCGCGTCCGCCGCCTGCCATCGCTGGCCTACGATTCGGTGCAGCCGGATACCAGCGGCCTGGCCACTGCCGATGTGGTGGACTCCTACAATGGTGCGCCGGATCGCTATGAATGGACGCTGGTCGGCAAGCAGGAAATGCTGGTGCCCTACAACAGCTACGCCGTGCACCAGCAGGGCATCGATTACGACCGCATCGTGCTGCCCAAGACCTTGAATCCCGAGCTTCTGCGCTACGAGCTGCACCGGGTCTGGGTAGTGGAGGCCAAGCTGCGGACGGGCTATTCTCATCCCTATCACACGCGGCGTTTCTATGTGGACGAGGACAGCTGGCAGATCCTGGCGGTGGACCTGCGTGACGACAATGGCGAGCTGGTCGGGCTGCAGGAAAGCCACCCGATAAGCTATTACGAGCTGCCGATGTTCAACAGCACCCTGGAAACGCTGTACTACCTGAAGACCGGCAACTACTTCGTCGACGGCCTGGACAACAACGAGCCGATGTACGATTTCAACTACGAGATGTCCCCGCGGGACTTCTCGCCCCAGGCGCTGCGCCGCGCCGGCAACTGACATTACCCGCTGAGCCGCTGATCCAGCGGCTCGTCATTTTTGCGCTGGGTACTGCTGCTGTTTCAGCAGTCCGGCCAGGTGCACGCAGTTCTGTGCCAGTACGCGGGTGGTCTGCACCACCTTCTCGGGGGTCGATGGCAGATCCTTGAAATCGGTCGAGCCCATCGCCTCGCCAACCCAGTAAGTACAGCTGTTGGCGGGCAGGGTGAAGCCGACGTCATTCAGCCCCTGATAAACCTGCGCCACGATGTGGTGGGCACCGTCCTCGTTGCCCACCACGGCCACGCCGGCCACCTTGCCATAGGACAGCATGCGGCCCTGGTCATCGGTCTCGCTGAGCAGCGCATCCAGCCGCTCGAGTACCCGCTGGCACAGGCTGGACGGGTGGCCAAGCCAGACCGGCGTGCCGAGAATGAGAATATCGGCGGCCAGCATCTTCTGCCGAATCATCGGCCAGTCATCCCCTTCGCCTTCATCGGAAGTGACGCCGGGTTTGATGTTGTAATCGACCACGCGCAGCAACTCGCCCTGCGCGCCCTGCTCCTGCAGCGCGGCGAGGGTCTGCTTGAGCAGCAGGTCGCAGGAAGAGTCGGCGGGGGAGGGTTTCAGGGTGCAGTTCAGGGCAAGGGCGGTGAGTGACATCAGATCTCTCCGAGCAATGGCTTCAGAGAATTGGTCCCGGCAGTCGCGCTATTGGTTCAGGCTGTTTATTCGCCGCCGGTGCCTGCCCAGTTCATTTCTTAGCGCTGCCCCAGCGTTCACTGACAATACTGAGCCAAGCGGGGTCGAGAGCTTGCTGCTCCGGCGACAGCCCCTGCGCGAGCATGCGCTCGCGATGTTCATCGATCTGCCGGACCATGTCGCTGAGGGCACTGCTGTTGCCATCCAGTCGGTACATCTGCGTCACCCCGAGATGATAGAACCGCAGCACACGCATGGCGGTGGGATCATCGGCGGCAACGCCGGCCTCGACCTGATGCATGATATTGGTCACCTTCATCAGGTTGCGCTTGAGTCGGAAGCCATAGATCGCCGGGGCCATCCAGGGTTGTTGCCAACAATAACCGCGGACGATGGCGATGGTCAGCAGCAGGCCGGCCAGCACGCCGCCCAGATTCCAGCGAAAGTTGTTACCCTCGGGTGTGCCGAACAGGGCGATGGAGATACTGGCCAGGATGATGCACGACAGCGCCAGGATCGCGACGATGATCAACGTGCTGCGCCGGGTCTGTTCGCGGTAACGCTCGGGGTCCAGCGGTTGTATCTCGAACATGGCGGCGCTCACAGTTTGCTCTTGAGGGGCACGTTGATGACGATCGGCTCGTTGACCAGGCAGCAGCAGGGCAGGATCTCGTCGCGTTTGACAAAGGCCAGCGGTGGTTTGGGATAGACCACGCTGCCGACCTTGAGTTTGATCCGGCATGCGCCGCAGTAGCCGCTGCGGCACTGATACTCGACATGGTGCCCGGTACGTTCCAGTCCTTCGAGCAGGGTTTCTCCCTCTTCCAGTTCGAACAGGGTATCGCGGGTGATCACCTGCACCGGGTTACAGCTCGAACTCGCCGAGGTCTTCCAGGGACACTTCGGAGTCGATCTGGCCGACCAGATAGGAGCTGACTTCTACTTCCTGCGGGGCGACCTGCACGTTATCCGATACCAGCCACGCATTGATCCAGGGAATCGGGTTCTGGTTGGCACCCGGGAAGATCGGCTCCAGCCCCACCGCGCTCATGCGCAAGTTGGTGATGTATTCCACGTACTGACTGAGGATGCTGTAGTTCAGGCCGATCATGGAGCCGTCCTTGAACAGATATTCGGCCCATTGCTTTTCCTGCTCCGCGGCATGGCGGAACAGTGCGACGCAGTCATCATGACAGGCGCGGGCCACCTCGGCCATCTGCGGATCGTCGTCACCCTCCTGCATGATATTGAGGATATGCTGGGTGCCGGTCAGGTGCAGCGCCTCGTCCCGGGCGATCAGCCGGATGATCTTGGCATTGCCCTCCATCAGCCGGCGCTCGGCGAAGGCGAAGGAGCAGGCGAAGCTGACATAGAAGCGGATCGCCTCCAGTACGTTCACCGACATCATGCACAGGTACAGTTTCTTCTTCAGCTCGAACAGCTCGATGGTGATGGTTTCACCGTTGAGTTGGTGGGTGCCCTCGCCGAACTGGTTGTACAGGTTGGCGTACTGGATCAGCTCATCGTAGTAGGTGGAGATATCGCCGGCCCGCTCGATGATATGGCGGTTGCGCACGATATCGTCGAACACCACCGCCGGGTCGTTGACGATATTGCGGATGATGTGGGTGTACGAGCGGCTGTGGATGGTCTCGGAAAACGACCAGGTCTCGATCCAGGTTTCCAGCTCGGGGATGGACACCAGCGGCAGGAAGGCCACGTTCGGGCTGCGGCCCTGGATGGAATCCAGCAAGGTCTGGTATTTCAGGTTGCTGAGGAAGATGTGTTTTTCGTGGTCCGGCAGGTTGCGGAAGTCGATGCGGTCCTGGGACACGTCCACTTCTTCCGGACGCCAGAAGAACGACAGCTGTTTCTCGATCAGCTTCTCGAAGATCGGGTATTTCTGCTGATCGTAACGCGCCACGTTGACCGGCTGGCCGAAGAACATCGGCTCGTTCATCTGGTTGTTGTCGGACTGGGAAAAGGTGCTGTATTTCATTTTCATCAATTGGCCCTCAAGGAACCGGAAAGCTGGAGGTTGCTGGTGGGGAGGGGGTGGTGGTTTCCCCCTCTCCCCAACCCCTCTCCCGCGAGGGGAGAGGGGCTTTGTGTCTGAGTCGCGGATGAGTACCGGGTTTGCCGGATTCCGCGCTTATCGCTGAGTGATTCGCTTGGATCCTTCCGGCTGCACTTCGCTGGCAGGCCGGCATCTGGTTTTCCCCCTCTCCCTGGCCGGGCGCCCCCTGCGGGAGAGGGCCGGGGAGAGGGGGGACCTTCAGATCTTGCACGCCCCGCCGGCGCAATCGTCGGCCAGATCGCTCTGTGCATCGTCGGCGCCGTCGCGGGTGTTCTGATAATACAGGGTCTTGAGCCCGAACTTGTAAGCGGTCAGCAGATCCTTGAGCAGCTGCCGCATCGGCACGCGGCCACCCTCGAAGCGTTGCGGGTCGTAGTTGGTATTGGCCGAAATCGCCTGGTCGACGAATTTCTGCATGATGCCCACCAACTGCAGGTAGCCATCGTTGCCTGGCATCTGCCACAGCAGCTCATAGGCGCCCTTGAGTTCCTCGTAGTCCGGCACCACCTGCTTGAGGATGCCATCCTTGGACTGCTTGACGGTGACCAGCCCACGCGGCGGTTCGATGCCGTTGGTGGCATTGGAGATCTGGCTGGAGGTCTCCGAGGGCATCAGCGAGGACAGCGTCGAGTTGCGCAGGCCATGCTCGCGGATATCGGCGCGTAGCCCTTCCCAGTCCAGATGCAGCGGCTCGGAGCAGATCGCATCCAGATCCTTCTTGTAGGTATCGATCGGCAGCACGCCCTGGGCGTAGGTGGTCTCGTCGAAACCGGCACAGGCGCCGCGCTCGCGGGCCAGCTGGTTGGAGGCCTTGAGCAGGTAGTACTGGATGGCCTCGAAGGTGCGGTGGGTCAGGTTGTTGCCCGAACCATCGGAATACTTCGCGCCATTCTTCGCCAGGTAGTTGGCGAAGTTGATCACCCCGATGCCCAGGGTACGGCGCTTCATGGAAGCCATGCGTGCCGCTTCGATCGGGTAGTCCTGATAGTCCAGCAGCGAATCCAGGGCGCGTACCGCCAGCTCGGCCAGCTCTTCCAGCTCGTCGAGGCTGTTGATCGCCCCCAGGTTCAGCGCCGACAGGGTGCACAGGGCGATTTCACCGCTGCCATCGTTCATGTCGTCCAGCGGGCTGGTCGGCAGGGCAATTTCCAGGCACAGGTTGGACTGACGTACCGGCGCAACCTTCGGATCGAACGGGCTGTGGGTGTTGCAGTGGTCGACGTTCTGGATATAGATGCGACCGGTGCTGGAGCGCTCCTGCATCATCAGCGAGAACAGTTCCACCGCCGGCATGCTGCGCTTGCGGATATTCGGGTCCTGCTCGTACTTCTCGTACAGCCGCTCGAACTCGTCCTGGTCGGCGAAGAAGGCTTCGTACAGGCCGGGTACTTCATGGGGCGAGAACAGGGTGATGTTGCCGTTCTTGATCAGGCGTTGGTACAGGGTGCGGTTGATCTGCACGCCGTAGTCCATGTGCCGCACGCGGTTCTCTTCCACGCCGCGGTTGTTCTTCAGTACCAGCAGCGATTCCACTTCCAGGTGCCACAGCGGGTAGAACAGGGTCGCCGCGCCACCGCGCACGCCGCCCTGGGAGCAGGATTTGACCGCCGCCTGGAACAGCTTGAAGAAGGGAATGCAGCCGGTGTGCTGGGCCTCACCGCCACGGATCGGGCTGCCCACGGCGCGGATGCGGCCAGCGTTGATGCCGATACCGGCGCGCAGGGAGACATATTTGACGATGGCCGAGGTGGTGGCGTTGATCGAATCCAGGCTGTCGCCGCACTCGATCAGCACACAGGAGCTGAACTGCCGCGACGGCGAGCGCACGCCGTACATGATCGGCGTCGGCAGGGAGATCTTGAAGGTCGAGATGGCGTCGTAGAAACGCTTGATGTAATCCAGCCGGCTATCCTGCGGGTAGTCGGCGAACAGGCACATGCCGATCAGCATGTAGAGCATCTGCGGACTTTCATAGACCCGGCGGCTGACCCGGTCCTGGATCAGGTATTTGCCTTCCAGCTGCTTGACCGCCGCGTAGGAGAAGTTCAGGTCGCGGCTGTGGTCGATGTAGTCGTTGAGGGTGTCGAATTCCTCACGGCTGTAATCGCGCAGGATGTGCTGGTCGTAGCGCTTCATCTCGGTCAGGGTGGTGACGTGGTCGAACAGGTGTGGCGGTTCGAACTGACCATAGGCTATCTTGCGCAGATGGAAGATCGCCAGGCGCGCGGCCATGTATTGATAATCCGGGGTGTCCTGGGAAATCAGGTCAGCGGCGGCCTTGATGATGGTTTCGTGGATATCCTGGCTGCGGATGCCATCATACAGCTGGATCTGCGATTTCAGTTCCACCTGGGAAACCGATACATTGTCCAGACCCTCGGCGGCCCAATCCAGCACCCGGTGGATCTTATCCAGGTTGATGGGTTCCTGCGAGCCGTTGCGCTTGGTGACTTTGAGAGACTGGAAGTCGGTCATGGGCAATTCCTGGGTAAAAGGACTTGAAAATAAGGCGTCAGCGTTATAGGGCTGCCGCACAACATGTAGTGTTCAATCAGGTAATGTTGCGCAATATAGTGGGCGATGAAGGATGGGTCAACCGCACCGGTGCAGCTTTGGTTGGCGGGATGGCGTTCAGGACAGATGGGCTGTGCCTTTCAGCCAAAAAAGATTTTTCACTTGCAATTTCGGCCGCTGCGGGCAGCGCGGAGTCGATGGATGGAAAATGGACCAACTTGAATTCTTCGATATCCCCAGCCCCTGTATCGGTGTCTGCGAAGCCAACAGCAAGGGGTTCTGCAAGGGCTGTTTCCGCTCGCGGGACGAGCGCCTGTATTGGCTGGAATTGTCCACCGAGCAGAAGCGCCAGGTGGTCCGACTGTGTCAGTCGCGCAAGGCGAGAGTGTTGCGCGCCAGGCAGGAAGCCGCAGCCCGGCAGCAGGCGGCAGGTGATGACCCAGTGCAGTCCGGTCTGTTCTGAGCAACGGAAGGCGGGGCGATGGTGCCGCCCCGCCTTGGGTTACTCGGCGAGCAGTGGTTGCTCGGCTGCGGTAGCGCTCAGTTCGGTACCTCCTGAGGTGAGCAATTCCAGGGTCTGGCGCTGAACTGCGGCCATGGCTGCCGGTCCGTGCTGGTCCGGAAACAGCGTGGAGATCGGCCCCATGGGTGGGCGGGCTGGCAGATGCAGGGAATAATGACTACCTCCGGCGATGCGTGCTACCCGGCGGATCGGATACTCGGTAGCGTCACCTTGCAGCAGCGGCGTCAGGCCCATGGCTTGCCATAGCGGCGTGGTGCCCGATAAGGGTGCGGTTTCCGCCACCTGGGTCTCGGAAAGCCCCAGCGTATCGAACAACGTGTTGTACAGCGGCCCGTTGCGCAGATCGTTGGGCAGCACCAGGTCCGGTGGCGTCAGCGGATTGCTGTGGATATCGCCGACCATTTCACTGACATACACAGAGGCGTCGCCATCGGCGATACGCAGCGCGTAGTTGATGGGATCGCCACTGTCCTCGATCACCTGGCTGAGGTTGAGAAAGTCCTCGTAGGCCTTGGTGCCATAGGTCAGACCGGTCACCGCAAAGGCCGGCCGTGCCTGGGCGGCGAAGACCGGCGAGCCATCGAACATCTTCGCCATGCCGCCACCCGGTACGTTGAGGCTGAACGCCTGTACCCGGTCGCCTACCACCCCGGCAAACATGCTGCCGATCACCCCACCCATGGAAATTCCCACATAACCCACCGAGTCGGTATCCAGGCGCTGGCCATTGAAGCGCATGCTGTCCAGGCTGGCGGTGAGGTGCAGCAGGTCGGCCACGGTCTGCCGGCGGATATCCCGGGCGGTGGCCGGTGAGGTGGTCGGGGTGGCGTGGCTGCCGGAAGAGTCGATATTGCCGTCTCCGTCCATATCGATATAGAAGTGCCGCTCATTGGCCGGGTCCATATACGGGCCGGTCGCGTCGCTCGGCAGCAGGCCATGCAGGGGATGATCAATGGCCACCATGGCCCAGCCGGCGTCGGCAAATAGCGGAGCCAGGCCGAGCACGGCACTGCGGTTGCTGGTCAGGCCATGTTGATAGATCGCCACTGGCCAGCCCTGGGCAGGCGGTGTGCCCGGTGGAACGGTGACCATGACGGGCAGATGGACGGTCTGCTCGGCCAGCGGCGCCGGATCGAAGCGATTGACGCCCTGGCCGCTGGCATTGGTCCATTGCCCGTTGCGTACCGACGCGGCGTCGCTCGCACCCGTGGGCGCGGTGGCGTTTCCGATCTGGGCCGGTTTGTTATTGAGGTAATAGGGTACGTCCCGTAGCTGACCGACGAACAGCTGGAAGGCGCTGCTGCCCGGATAAGCTACCGCCTGGAACATGCTCGGCCGCGGGCCGGCCTGCTCGGCAATGGTATCCAGCGCGTGGGTAACGGACTGGGTGCTGAAGGAAAAGCTCAGCCCAGGGCGACGAAGCTGGAGGGCGGGCCCGGCTCAGGTGGTGGTGTGGGTCCGCTGCTGGAACTGCCGCCACCACCGCTCAGGCAGCCGCCCAGCAGCAGGGGAATAATCAGCCCGGCGGCTGCCGTGTTGACCTGGAATCTTGTCGTCATGGTTCTTCCTTGTTCTTGTTGGTGAAGATGATGACAAGCATGCGGGGCAGGCGTGTTGACCAGATAGTCGCCCAAATGGGGGGGATTGAACGGCGAAAGAGGAAGAAAACGGGTGAGGACCGAATGCGGTCCGGGGCGGACCGCATTCAACAGAGACAGATCAGTGGTGTTCGCGGGTGGCGTTGAACTGGATCTCCGGCCAGCGCTCCTCGGTCAGGCTGAGGTTCACCCGGGTCGGCGCCAGATAGGTCAGGTGACCACCGCCGTCCACGGCCAGGTTATCCGTGGCCTTGCTGCTGAATTCAGCGAGCTTCTTCTTGTCGGTGGACTCGATCCAGCGGGCCGACCAGACGTTGATCGGCTCGTACAGGCACTCGACCTTGTATTCCTCCTTCAGGCGGCTGGCGACCACATCGAACTGCAGCACCCCCACGGCGCCGAGGATGATGTCGTTGTTGCGCTCGGGGAAGAAGACCTGGGTGGCGCCTTCCTCGGCCAGTTCCTGCAGGCCCTGGCGCAATTGCTTGGATTTGAGCGGGTCCTTCAGGCGCACGCGGCGGAACAGTTCCGGCGCGAAATGCGGAATACCGGTAAAGCTGACGTTCTCGCCGGCGGTGAAGGTATCGCCGATCTGGATGGTGCCGTGGTTGTGCAGGCCGATGATATCGCCACCCCAGGCTTCTTCCAGGCGCTCGCGGTCACTGGAGAAGAAGGTCAGGGCATCGGCGATCTTGATGTCCTTGCCGATGCGCACATGGCGCATCTTCATGCCTTGCTCGTATTTGCCCGAGCACACGCGCATGAAGGCGATGCGGTCGCGGTGGCGGGGGTCCATATTCGCCTGGATCTTGAATACGAAACCGCTGAAAGTCTCTTCGGTGGGCTTGACCTCACGCTCCTGGGTCATGCGCGGCAACGGCGCCGGTGCCCAGTCGACGAAGGCGTCCAGCACGTGGCTGACACCGAAGTTGCCCAGCGCGGTACCGAAGAACACCGGGGTCAGCTTGCCCGCCAGGTATTCCTCCAGATTGAATTCATGGCAGGCACCCTGGACCAGTTCCAGCTCTTCCACGAAGCTGTCATACATGTCGCCGAGCAGGGCGCGGGCTTCGTCGCTGTCCAGCCCCTGGATGATCTTGTCTTCGGTACGCTCGTGACCGTGGCCGGGGGTGTAGACGTGGATGCGATCATGGGCCAGGTGGTAGACGCCCTTGAATTCCCGATAGCAACCGATCGGCCAGGTGATGGGCGCGGCCTTGATGCTGAGCACCTCTTCGATTTCGTCGAGCAGTTCGATAGGGTCACGGATGTCCCGATCGAGCTTGTTGACAAAGCTGATGATGGGTGTGTCGCGCAGGCGGCAGACGTTCATCAGCGCGATGGTGCGAGGTTCCACACCCTTACCGCCGTCGATCATCATCAGGGCGCTGTCCACGGCGGTCAGGGTCCGGTAGGTGTCTTCCGAGAAGTCCTCGTGACCGGGGGTATCGAGCAGGTTGATCATATGGTCCCGGTAAGGGAACTGCATGACCGAGGTGGTGATGGAGATACCGCGCTGCTGCTCCATCGCCATCCAGTCCGAGGTCGCATGCCGATCGGACTTGCGCGACTTGACCGTGCCGGCCACCTCGATTGCCTTGCCCATCAGCAGCAGGCGTTCGGTAATGGTGGTCTTACCCGCATCAGGGTGAGAGATGATGGCGAAGGTGCGGCGCTTGGCGACTTCTTTCTCGATATTGGACATGTTGCCTGTTCGGTGCGTGCTGTGGCGGGGAGGCGGCGGCGTGCCGGTCGGCTCCGGGCGGAGATGAATGAAAACGTCGTGTATTGTCGCTGATTTGGCTGGGCATGACCAGTTCGCAACCGGAGCTGCAGCGCGCCCCTCAGGTGGGGCGCCACTTGCTGCGAATGTCCATGAAGTCCTGCAGTACCGTCGCCTCACCGGAACGGATATGCAAACCCAGTTTGGTGCGCCGCCAGAGCACGTCCTCGGCCGTGGTGGCCCACTCGGTCTGGATCAGGTAGTGCACTTCCCGGGCATAGAGGTCGGCACCGAAATGCCGGCCCATGTCGTCCATGCTGCGGCAGCCGTTCAGCAGGTCATGGGTCAGCGTGCCATAACTGCGGGTGAAGCGCCGGGCGGTCGCGGCGGGCAGCCAGGGGTAGAGTTTCTGCAGGTCGGCCTGCAGCGTCCGCTGATCGCGGAAATCTCCGCCGGGCAGGGTCGCGTCGCGGGTCCAGGCCCGCGCCGGGCTGTGCAGCAGTTCGCAGAGCTGATCCGTGGCCTCTTCGGCGAGGCGGCGATAGGTGGTGATCTTGCCGCCGAGCACCGACAGCAGGGGCGGGTGACCGTGCTGGGCATGCACATCCAGCAGATAATCCCGGGAAGCGGCCTGGGCCGCACCATCATCCCCATCGAACAGGGCCCGGACGCCGGCGTAGCTCCAGAGTATATTCCGCTGCGTCAGTTGCTGGCGGAAGTGATTGTTCACCACATGCAGCAGGTAATTGCCTTCTTCCGGTGACAGTTCCGCTGCAGCGGGATCGCCCTGGTAATCCACGTCGGTGGTGCCGATCAGGGAGTAGTCCTGTTCATAGGGAATGACGAAAACGATGCGGTTGTCTTCATTCTGCAGAATGTAGGACTCCTCGCCAGGATGCAGGCGCGGCACCACAATGTGGCTGCCCTTGACCAGGCGCAGTGGCCGCCGTATCGGTGTGTCGATCACCGATTCCAGCAAATCAGCCGCCCAGGGGCCGCCGGCATTGACCAGTGCCCGGCTGCGGTAGCTGCGGCGCTGGCCGCTCTGGCGATCCTCGAGTGTCACCTGCCAGAGACCATCGACGCGTCTGGCATACACGCAGGCGGTCCGGGTGAAAATCTGTGCGCCGCGCTGGGCTGCGGCGCGGGCAGTCAGCACCACCAGACGGGCGTCATCGACCCAGGCATCGGAGTACTCGAAGCCGCGGAAAATCTCCGGTTTAAGCGGGCTGGTCTGGTCGAAGCGCAGGCCGCGGGACCCGGGCAGGGTCTCGCGACGGGCCAGATGATCATAGAGAAACAGCCCGAGGCGGATCATCCAGGCCGGGCGCAGATGCGGTCGATGGGGCAGGCGAAAACGCATCGGCCAGATGATATGCGGCGCATTGCGCAGCAACGCTTCACGCTCGGCCAACGCCTTGCCGACCAGGCGGAACTGGTAGAACTCCAGATAGCGCAGCCCGCCGTGGATCAGCTTGCTGCTGCGCGAGGAGGTGGCCGAGGCCAGGTCATCCTGTTCGCACAACAGCACTTTCAGGCCACGGCCGGCGGCATCCATGGCGATGCCGCAGCCGTTGATGCCACCTCCGATGATGATCACATCATTAATGTCATCATCTGCTGTCAGGCTTGGACTGTGAGCGGATGCGTCCCGCATGTCGGAAATTCCTCTGTTGAGTGGGCCCGAAGTATCACCCACGGTGGATTATTGCATATGAGCTGCCTCAGCCTATTGACCGCGAACTCGCTTGGTTTTATGGTGCGCACCGAACGTTGAGGCTGGCACGATCCATACGGCTCAAGTACTGACGACGAGACAGCAAGACCGGTTCCCCTGGGGAACGGACTTATTGCTTTCGGCGCACGCCTTGGGAAGTAGGCGAACCAAAGTGGGGATACTGATCAGACGTTCGCACCCCCGGGTTGTGTGTTGGCTATGCGTTCAGAGTCGCTTACGGAAGGCGTCCCTTGTCCTGGTTCCTGACCAGGGGATAGGTACGCCTGTCTGCCCTGCAGCTGATCCCAATGTCCCCACGCGGCCCGACACCAGACCTTATGCTTTGGAGCCGACGCCATGACCATCAAGCTGGACGAATATTTCGACCGCGATACCTTCAGCCGTATCCGTGCCTGTGCTGATCAACATGAAACCCCTTTTCTGGTCGTGGACCTGAAAACCATCGACCGCGCCTATGACGAGCTGGTCGAGGGCTTTCCCTACGGCAAGATCTACTATGCAGTCAAAGCCAACCCAGCCAACGAAGTGCTGAGCCTGTTGAAGAACAAGGGCTCGAATTTCGATATCGCATCGATTTATGAGCTGGAGAAGGTGCTGGCGCTGGGCGTCAAGCCGGAACAGATCAGCTTCGGCAACACCATCAAGAAGTCATCGCACATCCGCGCCTTCTACGAGAAGGGCGTGCGTCTGTACGCCACCGACTCCGAAGCCGACCTGCGCAACATTGCCAAGGCCGCGCCGGGTTCGAAGATCTATGTACGCATCCTGACCGAAGGCTCCACCACCGCCGACTGGCCGTTGTCACGCAAGTTCGGCTGCCAGACCGACATGGCCATGGATCTGCTGGTGCTGGCCAAGGAGCTGGGTCTGGATCCCTATGGCGTTTCCTTCCACGTCGGCTCGCAACAGCGCGACATCGGCGCCTGGGATGCGGCCATCGCCAAGGTCAAGGTGATCTTCGAGCGCCTGAAGGAAGAAGACGGCATCGTGTTGAAGATGATCAACATGGGCGGCGGCTTCCCGGCCAACTACCTGACCAAGACCAATCCGCTGCAGACCTATGCCGAGGAAATCACCCGTTTCCTGCAGGAAGATTTCGGTGACGAACTGCCGGAAATCATTCTGGAGCCGGGTCGTTCGCTGATTGCCAACGCCGGTATCCTGGTCAGCGAAGTGGTCCTGGTCTCACGCAAATCCCACACCGCGCTGGAGCGCTGGGTGTTCACCGACGTCGGTAAGTTCTCCGGCCTGGTGGAAACCATGGACGAAGCGATCAAGTTTCCGATCTGGACCGACAAGCGCGGCGAACTGGAAGAAGCCGTCATCGCCGGCCCGACCTGCGACAGCGCCGACATCATGTACGAGAACTACAAGTATGGCCTGCCGCTGAATCTGGCGATCGGCGACCGGTTGTACTGGCTGTCCACCGGGGCGTACACCACCAGTTACAGCTCGATCGAATTCAATGGCTTTCCGCCGTTGGAGGCGTTCTACGTCTGATCACGGAGGGCCGGGGTCCATCCCGGCCAGCTGGGGTTGCGGTGGGGCACCCTGTGTCGAGATGGAACTCGGCACTCCATCCACTGCAGCAACGGAACTCAATAGATGAATTACCCGCTGTTACTCATGTACCTCGCATCGATCACCCTGCTGATCTCGACGCCCGGCCCGGTGGTTGCTCTGGTTATCAGCGATGCTTCCCGGTTTGGCTTTCGCCATGCCTTTCGCACGGTGCTGGGTACCAATCTGGCGTCGCTGCTGCTGATTGGCAGTGCGGCGTTGGTGATTTCCGGACTACTGTCGATCAATGATCTCTGGTTGCGCTGGATCAGTCTGCTGGGTTGTGTTTTCATTGGCTGGATCGCCTGCGCGACGTTGCGCAGCGAATTAGCCGTTACGCCAGCAATGGCGGCTAACGCCCCCGCTGCTCCCGTGGCCAAGCGGCATTATCCCGCGCTGAACGGATTCCTGGTCGGGATCTCGAATCCGAAGGACATCGTGTTCTTCATTGCTTTCTTCCCACAGTTCATCGGGATCACCGCCAGCGCCGGGTTGAGCCTGACGATACTGACGGTCTTGTGGGTCGTGCTCGATCTGCTGATTCTGGTGGCTTACATCGCGGTGATGAAAGGTGGCATCTTCCAACGCCGAAGGCGGGTGATATCGATCCTGTCTGCCAGCTTTCTACTGTTCATTGCCATTATCGGTTTCAGCTATTCGTTGCTGGAGATAGCAGGCTGGTCGTCCTGATACCATACTCAGCCCTATAGGTCCGGCGCGTGTTGGCTCATTTGATGGCAAAGTGCAACGCACGTTCAAGCGCTCTACGCCCCACCCACTTGCGAGGAGATCATCATGCTTACCCAATCCGTCAGAGACACCATCAAGGCCACTGTGCCGGTATTGGCGGAACACGGCCGAGAAATCATCGTCCGCTTCTACCAGAACATGCTCGGTGAGCATCCCGAGCTGAAGAACGTGTTCAATATGGCGCATCAACAGCAGGGGCAGCAGCAGGAAGCGCTGGCCCGGGCGGTGTATGCCTACGCAGCCAACATCGACGACCCGCAGAGCCTGGGCGCGCTGCTGGAGGGTATTGCCCACAAGCATGCCAGTCTCGGTGTCCAGCCGGATCAGTATCCGATTGTCGGCAAGCATCTGCTGGGCGCGATCAAGGAAGTGCTTGGCGCAGCTGCTACCGACGACATCATGTACGCGTGGGAGCAGGCCTACGGTCAGCTTGCCGATGTGCTGATCGGTATGGAGCAGGGCCTGTATCAGCAAAGTGCGACCAGTGACGGTGGCTGGAACGGCTGGCGCGAGTTCAACGTGCGCGAAAAGAATCCGGAAAGCGAGGAAATCACCTCGTTCGTGCTGGAGCCCATCGATGGGCAACCGGTGGTCCATTTCGAGCCGGGCCAGTACACCAGTATCGCGGTGCAGGTGCCTGATCTGGGTGTACAGCAGATTCGCCAGTACAGTCTGTCGGATGTGCCCAACGGGCGGACTTACCGCATCTCGGTCAAGCGCGAGTCAGGCAGCGAGGAGCGCCCGGCAGGGTATGTCTCCAATCTATTGCACGATCATGTGCAGGCCGGTGATCGCGTTCGGCTGGCCGCCCCCTATGGCAACTTCTTCATCGATGTGAATGCCACCACCCCAGTAGTACTGATCAGTGGCGGGGTTGGCCTGACACCGATGATCAGCATGCTCAAACGCGTGCTGCAATCACCTGACCAGCGCGAACTGCTGTTCGTGCACGGGGCGCGTAACGGCCGGGTGCAGGCGATGAAAACCAAGCTTCGACAGGCGGCAACGGAGCACGACAATTTTCATCTGATCATGTTCTACAGCGAGCCGTTGGCCACTGACCAGGCGGGGCTGGATTACGACTACGAGGGGTTTGTGGACGTCAGGCAAATAGCTGACCGGATTCTTCTGGAAGACGCCGATTACTACATCTGTGGACCTGTTCCCTTCATGCGCATGCAGCATGACGCCTTGATGAACCTAGGCGTGAAGGAAGCGCGCATTCACTATGAGGTATTTGGTCCGGATCTGTTTGCCGAGCAGCGCTGACGCTGCTGGATAGCAACGCCCTGCGATTACAGCAGGGCGGCGGCGTCCTCGTCGACGATGACGGTGACGTCCGGATGACGCTGCAGGGCCGAGGCCGGAACGGCTTCGGTGACCGGGCCATTGACCATCTTGCCGATGCATTCGGCCTTGGCCTTGCCGCTGGCGATCAGCAGGATCGATCTGGCCTGCAGGATATTGCTGATGCCCATGGTAATGGCGGTGGTGGGCACCTCATCCAGCGAGTCGAAGAAGCGCTGGTTGTCCCGGCGGGTCTCTTCGGCCAGTTGGGTGAGGAAGGTTTCCCGGTCGAAGGGCGTGCCCGGCTCGCAGAAGCCGATATGGCCATTGCTGCCGATGCCCAGCAGCTGCAGGTCGACTGTCGCCTGGCGCAGCAGGGTGTTGTAGGCGTCGCACTGGCTTTGCAGGTCGCCACCTTCGGCGCAGGGGATATGCCGGTTTTCCGACTGGATATCGATGTGACTGAACAGGTTGTCGTGCATGAAGCGGAAATAGCTTTCCGGATGGCTGCGCGGCAGGCCGCAGTATTCATCCAGATTGAAGGTCTGTACTTCCTTGAAGGAAATCTCGCCTGCCCGGTAGCGTTCGACCAGATACTGGTAGGTACCTTGTGGTGTGCTGCCGGTGGCCAGCCCCAGGGTGCAGCGGGGTTTGCTGTTTACCAGATCGGCGATGATGCGGCCGGCGGTGGTGCTGAGCTCGTTGTAGTTCTTGACGGTGATGATCTGCATGCGCTCGGATCCTGGGCCGGTGGCCAGAGGTAAAGCGCTGGATTCTACTCCGCGAACGTAACGGGATGAAAGTGGAAAAGCCGGTCTTTGCCCCAAAATAGGGCAAAGACCGACCAGATGAAGGGCGTAATCAGCTGAACTTCTGGATGTTCTGCATCAGTTCCTTCAACGCTTCGATATTGTCCTTCGGATGCACGGCATTCTCGAAGCTGCACAGCTGGTCGAAGTTGGCCTGTACATCTTCCGGGCTGAAACCTTCATCCGGGTTGAAGCCGATGCCCAGCGAACGCTCCCAGCGCACCTTGCCCATCCAGCCGCCACCGACCTCGAACAGGCCAGAGGTTTCCTGGCACTGCTCGGAGCAAAGGTAGACCACCAGCGGGCTGACCAGCTCGGGCTTGAGCTTCTCGAAAGCACCGGGCGGGAACAGGCCTTCGGTCATGCGGGTGCCGCCGGTCGGGGCGATGGCGTTGACGAAGATGTTGTTCTTGCGGCCTTCGATGGCCAGGGTGCGGGTCAGACCATACAGCCCCAGCTTGGCCATGCCATAGTTGGCCTGACCGAAGTTGCCGTAGATGCCGGACGTGGAGGAAGTGAAGATGACGCGGCCGAAGTTCTGCTCCTTCATGTACGGCCAGGCTGCATGGGTCACCTTGTAGGCGCCTTCGACGTGGACCTTGTAGACCAGGTCCCAATCGGCGTCGGTCATCTTCTGGAAGCTCTTGTCCCGCAGGATACCGGCGTTGTTGACCACCACGTCGACCCGGCCGAAGTTATCCATGGCGCACTGCACGATCTTGTCGCCATCCACCACGCTGTCCGGGTTGGCTATGGCGGTGCCGCCAGCGGCCTTGATCTCTTCGACGACCTTGAGCGCCGCGTCGCTGTTGGCGCCTTCGCCCTGGGCGCTGCCGCCCAGATCGTTGACCACGACCTTGGCGCCATGCTTGGCGAACAGCAGTGCGTGAGCGCGGCCGATACCACCACCGGCGCCAGTGACAATGACCACCTTGTCTTCAAAACGGATGTCGCTCATGGAGATCTCCTTGGCAGGAATGCATTGCGGCACCCTGGGGCACCACGGAAAAGTTGCCGCACAGTGTCATGCAGTTGCGGAAAACCGGCAAGCCGTTCCGGACTGGTGAATGGTCTGACATAAATAACCTGCCCATCCCGATAAAGCATTAGCGATTCGATAGAGGACCGGTCGGCGCACGGCACTATGCTCGGCTGGCTGCAACATTGCGCGCCTGATGGGAGAGGGTGGTGGAGAATCGAGACCTCTGGGTGGACCACGCCAAGGCGCTGGGTATTGTCCTGGTCGTATACGGGCACGTGCTGCGCGGGCTGCACAGCGCCGGAATTCCGATGCCGGAAACCTTCTATCGGTTGTCGGACAGCATCGTCTACAGCTTTCACATGCCGCTGTTCTTCTTCCTCGCCGGGCTGTTCTTCCAGCAATCGTTCGCGGCAAAGGGAGCCCGCGGGCTGGTGTTCAGCAAACTCGACAGCATCTGCTATCCCTATGTGCTGTGGTCCATTCTGCAAGGGTTGATCGAGGCCATTCTGGCCGATTACACCAATGGTGCCGTCACCTACGCCGAGGTATTCGCGTTGCTGTGGGCGCCGCGGGCGCAGTTCTGGTTCCTGTACGCCTTGCTGCTGTGCTTTCTGCTGGCTGTTGCGGTATTCAGCCTGTACAGGCGTTCGATCATTCCGGTAACCCTGGTCGCGGCGCTGCTTCATCTGTTTCCATCGCTGTTACCGGAAGGCCTGGTGTGGCGCTTTATCGCGGATAACTTCGTATTTTTCGCCCTGGGCATCCTGGGTGCCGGCCAGCTGCGCGGTATGGCTGCGTCTGGCTGGCAGGTATCGTTCATGGTGGGCCTGTTCGTGATCGCGCAATATGGCTTCCATGGTCTGCTGGAACTGCATTACACCGATCGCGGAATATTGTCGCTGTTGCTGGCGCTGGTCTCGACAGCGACTGTAGTGACGTCGTGCTCCTGGTCCGCCCGCTGGCCCTTGGGATTTGTCGCCTATCTGGGTACGACTTCCATGGCGATCTACCTGATGCATATCCTGGCCGGCAGCGGCATCCGCGTGCTGCTCAAGGCCGTCGGGGTGGATTCGTTCATGCTGCATACCGTGGCAGGGGTGGCGGGCGGGCTGTTACTGCCGCTGCTGGCGCTGGCCATCATCCAGCGGCTGCAGCTGCGTTATCTGTTTGCCGCCCCCATCAGCCGCTTGCTGACCTTATCTCTCAACTGGGCCCTGCCGCGGGCAGGGCGCTGAGCAGGTTCAGATCTTGAAGCTGTCCACCAACTGCTTGAGCCGGCCAGCCTGGTGGGACAGGGCGTCACAGTCGGTGAGGGTTTCCTGGAGATTGGCCACGCCCTGCTGATTGAGCAGGTTGATCTGGCTGATATCCATGTTCAGCGCTTCGACTACCGTGGTCTGCTCCTCGGTGGCAGCCGCTACCGACTGGTTCATGGCATCGATTTCGACGATCCGCTGCATCACGGTATCCAGGCGTTCACCGGCCTGATTGGCCACGCCCACGCTCTCGGCGCTGGAAGCCTGGCTGGCATGCATGATACTCACCGCCTCGTGGGAGCCCTGTTGCAGAGTGGTGATCATGCGGTGAATTTCCTCGGCCGACTCCTGGGTGCGGTGGGCCAGATTGCGCACCTCATCGGCGACCACGGCAAAGCCGCGGCCCGCATCGCCGGCCCGCGCGGCTTCGATAGCGGCATTGAGCGCCAGCAGGTTGGTCTGCTCGGAAATCCCCTTGATCACATCGAGAATATGGCTGATGTCCTCGGTGCTGGTATTCAGGGTTTCGATCTTCTCGCGCGAGGTATTGATGGTGTCGGACAGCGCGGTCATCGCCTGGATGGTCCTGGTCATGACCTGCCGACCATCGTCGGCCTGCTCGCTGGCATTGCTGGCCTGGTTCGAAGCGTCGGCGGCATTGCGGGCGATTTCCTGGGCGGCGGCGCCCAGCTCGTTGATTGCTGCGGCCACGCTTTCGGTGCGGGCGCTCTGCTCGTTGGAGCCGGCGATGGACGAATTGGAGGCGTTCATTACCCGCAGCGCCAGATCATGCACCTGACGCGTGGCGGAGGCCACTTCGCTGATGGAGGCATGGATGCGTTCGACGAACTGATTGAACGAGGCGCTCAACTCTCCGAACTCGTCGCGGCTTTCGACCGCCAGCCGGCGGGTCAGATCGCCTTCACCGTCGGCGATATCCGCCATCGCCCGGCCCATGTTCTGCAGCGGCCGCATCAACACCTTGATCAGCAGGCTCAGCAGCACGGCAATGGTGACTACTGCGACCAGCATGGCGATGATGGCAGAGGTGCGGAATTGCGCCAGCGGGGCATAGGCTTGGTCACGGTCGATGGATAGGCCGATGTACCAGTTCACCGAGGGCAGGCCAGCGACCGGTGTAAAGGCCAGCAATCGCTGCCGGCCATCGAGCTGCACGGCCTGCAGGCCTGACTCGATGTGCAGCCTATCGCCGGTGTAGATGTCACTGAGGTTCTTCATCAACTGGTCCGGTTCGGGTGTGACTAGGACCTGACCGTCACCGCTGACCAGAAAAGCATGACCCAGGCCGCCAAAATCCACCGAGTTGATGAGCTTGACCAGGGTTTCCAGACTCAGGTCACCACCGACCACGCCAGCCAGCTGACCATGGCGGCTTACCGGCGTGGCGATGGTCACCACCAGATCGCCGGTAGGGTCACGATAGGGTTCGGTCAGAATACTGCCGCCGGCGGTTACCGCATCGGTATACCAGGGGCGATCACGCGGATCGTAATCATCAGGCAGCTCTTCCTGGGGGCGTTGAATGAAAACGCCATCGCTCCCGCCCAGGTAGGTGAACAGGAACTGGGAGGCGAGGGTCGATTGACCAATCAACTCGGCCTGGGCGTCCGGCAAGTTCTGGACAGCGATGTTCTCGGCCAGGTTTTCCATCAGCAACACCCGGCCACCCAGCCAGTTTTCCACGCTGCCGGCGGTGAGCGTGCCGGCCTGGTCGATGGAGAATTCGAGGTTGTTGTGGATGCTGTTGCGTTGCAGATAATCGTTGTACAGCGCGAACAGGGAGAAAGCGAGAATAACGATGCCGCAGCCGGCAAGCTGGATTTTGTGACTGAATTTGAGGTTCATGACCGCCTGTACTTTGGGGAACGGAAACCGGGCGCGGATGCGCCCGGTCGGTTACGCCTAGGTTGTATCGGCCACGAGACAGAGAGCTTGAGGATGAAGGGCGCCCGCCATTGGGCAGACCTCAGTCGTGGCTCACACCAACTCGATGGCGACTGCGGTCGCTTCACCACCACCAATGCACAGCGAAGCCACGCCGCGCTGGCCGCCGGTCTGCTGCAGGGCGTTGATCAGGGTCACGATAAGGCGCGAACCGGTCGAGCCCACCGGGTGACCCTGGGCGCAGGCACCGCCGAAGATGTTGACCTTGCTGTGGTCCAGACCGTGTTCACGCATGGCCAGCATGGTGACCATGGCGAAGGCCTCATTGATTTCGAACAGATCGACATC
>DXBL01000224.1 GCA_019116555.1 Candidatus Pseudomonas excrementavium | reverse complement strand
GGACGCGGTAGGCACCGCGTTCCGCGCCATCCGCGCCGGGGAAATGGACCTGGTGCTGGCCGGCGGCGTCGAATCCATGTCCCGCGCGCCCTATGTCATGGGCAAGGCAGATAGCGCCTTCGGTCGTGGTCAGAAGATCGAAGACACCACTATCGGCTGGCGCTTCGTCAATCCGCTGATGAAGAAGCAATACGGTATCGATTCCATGCCGGAGACTGCGGAAAATGTCGCCGAACAGTTCGGTATCTCCCGCGAGGATCAGGATCTGTTCGCCCTGCGCTCCCAGGAAAAGACCGCCCGCGCCCAGGCTGCCGGCGTATTCGCCGAGGAGATCGTCGCCGTGCAGATTCCGCGGCGCAAGCAGGAGCCGCTGATCTTCGATACCGATGAACACCCACGCGTGTCCACCCTGGACAAGCTGGCCGCGCTGCCGGCGCCGTTCCGCGACAATGGCACGGTCACTGCCGGTAACGCTTCCGGAGTCAACGACGGTGCCGCCGCCATGCTGGTGGCCAACGCCGTGGCTATGCAGAGGCATGGGCTGAAACCAGTAGCCAAGATTCTCGGTATGGCCACCGCTGGTGTCGAGCCGCGCATCATGGGTATCGGCCCGGTACCGGCGGTACGCAAGCTGCTCGACCGGCACGGCCTGGGCATCGCCGATATCGACGTGATCGAGCTGAACGAAGCCTTCGCCGCCCAGGGCCTGGCGGTCATGCGCGAATTGGGCATCGCCGATGACGACGCCCGGATCAACCCCAACGGCGGCGCCATCGCCCTGGGTCACCCGCTGGGCATGTCCGGCGCGCGCCTGCTGATGACCGCTGCGCTGCAGCTGCAGCGCAGCGGCGGCCGTTATGCGCTGTGTACCATGTGTGTGGGCGTGGGGCAGGGGATTGCTACGCTGATCGAGCGGGTGTAATTCAGTCGACAGCAGAAGGCCCACGAGGCAGTCTGCTGTCGGCATCAGTATGAAAAGAACTCTTTCACCGCATTTCCTGCGGCGAATAACTTGTGCATGCGGAGATTGCGCCCCATAATCTCCGCATGAATAGCGGCGATTATAAATACATCTGGCAGTCCAACGATTGGCCGAACTGGCACTACGACCTGGCAGCACTGGCTGGGCCTTTGGCAGAGGTCAGTCGCGCCCAGGGGCTGTTGATGGGCCGCCTGGCCGACGTTGGTATGGCGCTGCGTGATCAGGCGAGCCTCGCCGCACTCACCGATGACGTGGTCAAGACCAGCGAGATCGAGGGGGAGCAACTCAATGTTGAATCTGTGCGCTCGTCCATCGCCCGCAGGCTGGGCGTAGACATCGGTACCCTGGCTCCGATCGATCGGCATGTCGAAGGCGTGGTCGAAATGGTGCTGGATGTCACGGCCAACTGCCAGACACCGGTAACGCGGGAGCGTCTGTTCGGATGGCATGCTGCCCTGTTTCCCACCGGTTACTCTGGACTCTCCAGGATCAAGATTGGCGGCTGGCGCGACGATGCCAGCGGGCCGATGCAAGTGGTCTCCGGCCCCATCGGTCGCCAGCAGGTTCATTTCGAGGCGCCACCGGCCGAACGGTTGGAGGCGGAAATCAGCCGCTTTCTTGACTGGTTCAATGGTGCGTCAGATGAACCTCTACTGATCAAGGCGGGGCTCGGCCATCTGTGGTTCGTCACGCTGCACCCGTTCGACGACGGCAATGGCCGTATTGCACGGGCCATCGGCGATCTGCTCCTGGCGCGCGCTGATGGCAGCCCACAACGCTTCTACAGCCTTTCGGCGCAGATCCAGCGTGAACGCAAGGCTTACTACGACATCCTGGAGCGGACCCAGAAAGGGACGATGGACGTCACCGAGTGGCTTGCCTGGTTCCTCGACACGCTCCATCGCGCCGTTGATCAGGCGCAGCACATACCCGACGCTGTGCTGACCAAGGCGCGATTCTGGCAGCGCTGGGCGACCACGCCACTGAACGAGCGACAGCTGAAGGTGTTGAACAAGCTGCTCGACGGCTTCGAAGGCAAACTCACCAGCAGCAAGTGGGCGGCCATTGCCAAGTGCTCGCCCGACACAGCCCTGCGTGACATCAACGACCTGCTGGCACGGGGTGTCCTGCGCAAGTCAGATGCGGGCGGGCGCAGCACAAGCTATGTGTTGGGTGATGCCAGCAGTATCTCTACACGCTGACCAAGTGCTTTGGCAGCACTGGCCAATGTGGCAAGGGTCATGCCTGGATCATCTTGATCATTGCCAGAATTGAACGTCCGAGATTGCGCTTTGGCAAAGGCAGGCCGATAATCATATGGTGTGTTTAAAACCATATAGTGAGGGTCGCAAACATGACTCAGCGCTACATACCCACGCCACCCGATAGCGACATCCAGCGCTCTGGCATCATCAGCACCGCTATTCTCACGGAACTGGGGTTGGGCACCAGCGCCCAGGAGCTGCATCAGGCCGTGGAGTCGGGGCTGACTTGGAGCACCTTCCAGAGGTTGATGAACATCGTCAGCCACAATAAGAAACAGCTCTCAGCCATCCTGCACATCCCGCCCGCCACACTGGACCGGCGAGCCAAGGGTGGTCGGTTCAGCACCGAAGAAAGTGACCGGATTGTCCGGTATGCGAAGGTGCTGATTGCGGCTGAATCCTTGTTCGAGGGCGACAGGGCAGCGGCAATTCTCTGGCTCGAAACACCGGCGAAGGCGCTGGGAGGAAAGCGCCCCAGCGACTTGATATCAACCAGTGTCGGTACCAACGCAGTGCTGGATCTTATCGGGCGAATTGAGCACGGGATCATCACCTGATGAGTGAGGTTGCCACCTACTATCGAATTGTAAAAAGGCAGTATGTGGATGACGCTTTCTCAGGCGACGGCTCAATGAAGTTCGGTGGCCGGTGGAACCCCAAGGGCGTACCCTGCGTATACGCGGCTGGCAGTGCTTCGCTCGCCACATTGGAGACGGTGGTTCACCTGCAGGCTACCGGGCCATTGCCGACATTCGTACTGCTCACCATTGATGTGCCAGTAGCTGAGGTTCGCTATCTGGCCGACAAGGATCTACCCAGCGACTGGAGAGTCGACCCGCCCCCGTTGAGCACAATGAGACTGGGAAAGGGCTGGATAGATTCGGGTGACGGCGTTGCCCTGGTCATTCCCAGCACAATCATACCCATCGAGAGAAATGTGATCCTCAACGTGAACCACCCAGCGTTCAAGGGTTGCTTGGGATCAGTCAAGCCTGCACCGTTTGAGCTGGACCAGCGGCTGCTCAAGTGATGGTTGGATAGACGTAACCGCCATCGAGCTGCGGTAACATGCAGACATTCATATCGGCGGGGAAAAGGACTAACCATGGCAAGACAGGATTGGACGTCCGAGCAGGTCAAGCTGGCATTTCATCTCTACTGCCAACTGCCGTTCGGGCGCTTGCACCAGAACAACCCCGAGATTATCGACCTGGCCAACCTGATTGGCCGCAGCCCATCGGCTGTAGCGATGAAGCTAGTCAACCTCGCCAGCCTGGACCCAGTCATCATTGCGTCAGGCCGCAAAGGTTTGAGTAGCGCATCGAAACTGGATCGAGCCATCTGGGACGAGTTTCACGCGGACTGGGAAGGACTGGTGCTAGAGGCCAACCGCATCCGAGAAGTCCTCGGCGACACAACGCCTACCATCGATCCCCAACTAAGTGACCAGCTACCCGACTACACCGGCCAAACGCGCGCCCAGGTTGTTCAGCAGCGCATAGGCCAAGCATTCTTTCGCCAAACAGTGCTTTCCAGCTACCACAGCCGCTGCTGCATAACCGGCCTGGCAGAGCCGAGTTTACTGCTGGCGAGTCACATTATCCCCTGGGGTGAAGACAAAGCTAATCGCCTCAACCCACACAACGGCCTGTGTTTATCCGCCCTATATGACCGTGCTTTTGACCAGGGACTGATCACTCTGGATGAAGACTGGCGCGTGGTGCTGTCCGCAACGCTGAAAAAGGCCGAGCCACCCCTGCAAAAGCACTTCCATTCGGTTGAGGGCCAAAAGATAGAAATGCCTGAGCGGTTCAGCCCCGATCCGCAGCTGATGCAATACCACAGAGAGCAGGTGTTTGTAGGCTAAGCCTCGGCTGATGTCAGATGGCTTTATTGTGGTTCATCGCGCATGTCCGGGGAAGGCGGCTTTGATCTTCAGAAAGAAGTAATCAGTGTCGCGGTACCCGTAAGCCATGCGCTTAGCTACATCAGCAAACTCTCGTAAGGAATGCAAAGCCCCTCATGCAAGCTGCATTACTGGACTGCAGTGTGTTCCGAAG
>DXBL01000026.1 GCA_019116555.1 Candidatus Pseudomonas excrementavium | reverse complement strand
CCACAGGATATTTCCGCGCATGGATGTGCCACTGCTGCTGGTTGCGCTGATAGCCGGCATGCTGTTGCCCCTGGGGCTACCTGCGCTGCCGCCATTGTGGCTGGCGGCGCTGCCATTGACTCTGATGCTGCTGTTGTGGCGACGTCCGCGGTGGCGCTGGCTGGGTGCGTTGGGCCTGGGGTTGCTCTGGTCCTGTCTGTTTCATCAGCAGCTGTTGGCGCAGCGCCTGCCGGTTGCACTCGATGGCAGCCGGATCGAGGTCGTCGCGCGGATCGATGGCCTGCCGGAAGCCACCGAGACCGGTTGGCGGCTGGGCCTGGCCGAGGTGCGACTGGTTGACACTGAGCAACCGCTGCCGCCGGTGCGGGCGCACTGGTTCGAGGGCCAGCCGGCCAACCCCGGTGAACTCTGGCAGTTCGAGATAACCCTGCGCCGCCCGGCGGGTATGGCCAACCCCGGTGGCTTCGACTATGAAGCCTGGCTGTATGCTCAGGGCGTTGGTGCCCTGGGTAGCATCCGCGAGGGCGAACGGCTCACCGAGGCGCCCCGTTTCGCCGGCTTCGCAGCGCTGCGTCACGAGTTGCGCGCCCGTATGACTGCGGTGCTGGAGGAGCAGGCTGGAGGTGCTCGACTGATCGCGCTGGTGGTGGGCGACAAGAGCGTGCTGGACCGGCAGGACTGGTTGGTGCTGCAGGCCACCGGGACTGCCCACCTGATGGTCATCTCGGGATTGCATGTGGGCATGCTGGCGGCAGCGGTGTTCGGCCTGGTAACCCTGCTGGGCCGGATCGGTCTGCTGCACTGGCCCTGGCCGCGGTTATGGCTGGCCATGGTGTTGGTCATTCCGATTACTGCGCTCTATTCGATCCTGGCCGGGTTCGGTGTGCCGGTGCAGCGGGCTCTGCTGATGATCACCCTGGGTCTGCTGATCCAACTGTGCTACCGCCGACCCAGACTATGGACCTTCTGGCTGGTGGCCTTTGCCACGGTGGTGGCGCTCAATCCGGCAGCGCCGCTGCGCGCCGGTTTCTGGCTCTCCTTCATCGCCGTGGGACTGTTGCTCTACGGCATGGGTGCCCGGCTGGCTTCGTCTTCCCTCTGGTGGCGCTGGGGCCGGGCGCAATGGGTGGTGTTCGTCGGGCTGTGGCCCTGGCTGATGTTCTGGAGCATGCCGGCCAGCCTGAGCGCACCGCTGGCCAACGTCCTGGCGATTCCCTGGGTCAGCCTGCTGGTGGTGCCGGCTGCCTTGCTGGGGACGGTGCTGGAATTGCTGTTCGATCTCCCCTGGGTGCTGCAAGGGGCGGCAATAGCCTTGAACTGGCTGTTCGAAGGGCTTGGCTGGCTGGCTCAGCTGCGCGCGGCCGAGCGCTTGGCCACCCCCGACTGGCCGGATTTTGTCCTGGGCCTGGTGGGGGTGGCTGCGCTGTTGAGTCCCCTGGCCCGATTGCTCTGGCTGCCGGCGGTGGCCTGTCTGTTCGCCCTGTTGCTGCCGGCACAGGAACGCCCGCTGCCGGGCCAGCTGTGGGTGACGGTGCTGGATGTCGGCCAGGGCCTGTCGGTACTGCTGCAGACCGAAGAGCATGACCTGCTGTACGACGCCGGTGCCCGGTTCAGCAGTGGCTTCGATCTGGGGGAGGCGGTGGTTCATCCGGCGTTGCTGGCGCTGGGGGTGCGCAAACTGGATGTCATGCTGCTCAGTCACGCGGACAATGACCATGCCGGTGGCGCGCCATTCATTGCTGCCCACCTGCCGGTGAAACGAACTCTTGCGGGGCAGCATGCGGCAATCAATCCGCTGTTGCAGGCGCAGCCCTGCGTGCCCGGTGAGACCTGGCAATGGGATGGCGTGCGTTTCGAGATCCTCTACAGTCCGCCACCGCCTGCGCCACCCAACGAGCAGTCCTGCGTGCTGCGCGCGGTAGCGGGGGATAGCGCCGTACTGCTGCCGGGTGATCTGGGCATTCGCGGCGAGTATCAGATGCTCGACCGCACCCTGACTGCTGATCTGTTGCTGGCGCCACACCATGGCAGTCGCAGCTCTTCATCCTATGCCTTCATCCGGGCAGTGCAGCCGCGCTGGGCGGTGTTCAGCGCCGGGCGTCACAGCCAGTACGGCCATCCGCATCCACTGGTTGTCGAACGTTACCGCGA
Source organism: Candidatus Pseudomonas excrementavium (assembly GCA_019116555.1). Classification (GTDB taxonomy): domain Bacteria; phylum Pseudomonadota; class Gammaproteobacteria; order Pseudomonadales; family Pseudomonadaceae; genus Halopseudomonas; species Halopseudomonas excrementavium. The sequence continues at coordinate 27,383 of DXBL01000026.1, read as the reverse complement.
ACTGGAAGCAGAACCGGTTTATACTGCCACCGCCGGAGCGATACGCTTTGTCCTGGATGACACAGGGAAGGCCCGCCGGGACTGGTCCTGGCGAGAGCGTGCACGACGCTTCTGGCATGAAGATCAAGCGCTGGGCAGGCTGGCTGAACAGCCGCCAACGCCCGTGCTAGAGTAGACAAATTTTCTGGAGGGAACGCCTGTGTGGGAACTGATCAGTGCCGGTGGTTGGCTGATGTTGCCGATCATACTGTCATCCGTGGTGGCATTGGCCATCGTATTTGAACGTCTCTGGGCGCTGCGCAGCAGTCGCGTCGCGCCACCCAATCTGCTGGGGCAGGTATGGCGCTGGATCAAGGACGGGCAGCTCGATGCGACCCGTCTGAAAACGCTGCGCGCCGACTCGCCGCTGGGCGAGATCCTGGCTGCCGGCCTGGCCAATACCCGCCATGGTCGGGAGATCATGAAGGAAAGTATCCAGGAGGCTGCCACCAAGGTCATCCATGAGCTCGAGCGCTACCTGAATACCCTGGGCACCATCGCGGCCATTACACCGCTGCTGGGTCTGCTGGGGACCGTGATCGGCATGATCGATGTCTTCACTGCCGTGATGGTGCAGGGCACCGGCAATACTGCGGTACTGGCTGGCGGTATTTCCAAGGCGCTGATCACCACTGCCGCTGGCCTTACCGTGGCCATTCCGGCGCTGTTCTTTCACCGCTTCTTCATGCGTCGGGTGGATGAGCTGGTGGTAGCCATGGAGCAGGAAGCAACCAAGCTGGTCGAAGTGGTGCAGGGCAGCCGCGACGCTGAGCCAAGCGGCAATGACGTGGCAACCGATCCGGCCATCCGGCGAGCTGCCAAGACTGCCCAGGGGAACTGATCCATGAACTTTCGACGTACCCGGCGAGAGGAGGTCGGCGTCAATCTGACGCCCCTGATCGACGTGGTGTTCCTGTTGCTGATCTTCTTCATGGTGTCCACCACCTTTACCCGGGAAACCCAGCTGCAGCTCGACCTGCCGGAATCCGCCTCGGGCGAGCCGGTGGAAAACCAGAACCTGGAGCAGATCGAGGTGCTGGTATCTGCCGCCGGCGAGGTCACCATCAACGGCAAGAGCCTGATCAACCCCAACCTGGACAGCCTGCAGACGGCCCTGCAGCGCGAAGCCGGCGGCAACAACAGCTTACCGGTGGTGATTACCGCTGATGCCAAGGCCTCCCACCAGTCGGTCATCACCGTCATGGATGCGGCTGGCCAGCAGGGTTTCAGTCGGCTGCGCCTGACCACCAACGAACTGGAAACCCCCGCCCAGTGAAGAAAGGGTCGCTGGAAGGCTTCATGCTGCGCTCCTGGTATCAGGGCCGCAGCTGGCTGACAGCGCTGCGCCCGCTGTCGCAGCTGTATCGGCAGGTAGCGCAACGCCGGCGCCAACGGTACCTGGACGATCCAGCGGCCAGCTGGCAGCCGCCGGTGCCGCTGATCGTGGTCGGCAACATCACAATTGGTGGCACCGGCAAGACGCCCATGGTCATCTGGCTGGTGGAGCATCTGCGCGCGCGCGGGCTGCGTGTGGGCGTCATCAGTCGAGGCTACGGTGCGCAGCCGCCGGTGCTGCCCTGGCGTATCCGCCCGGACGAGGATACGCCCGCCCAGGCTGGCGACGAGCCGCTGCTGATCGCCCGTCGCTGTCGCGTGCCGGTGGTCATCGATCCGGATCGCCCGCGGGCCGGGCGTGAGCTGCTGGAGCAGGCAGCGATTGATGTGATAATCAGCGACGACGGCCTGCAGCATTACCGCATGGGCCGTACCCTTGAGGTGTTGATGCTCGACCATGCCCGGGGCCTTGGCAACGCCCGCTGTCTGCCCGAAGGGCCGTTGCGCGAGCCGGCCTCGCGGTTGGACTCGGTCGATCTGATCGTGCGCAATGGCGCTGCGGTCGATGCCGACGATGGCTTTGCCATGCAACTGCAGGCCACCGAGCTGGTCAATCTGGCCACCGGGCAACGGGTCAATCCGGCCGAATGGAAAGCGCCGCCCCGGGTGCAGGCGGTGGCCGGCATCGGTAATCCCGACCGTTTTCGCCGCACGCTGGAAAGCCTGGGTTTTATACCGACCCTGCAGGCGTTTGCCGACCACGCCGGTTACAATGCCGACAGTTTCGCCGCCTTCGATCATGGCGAGCCGCTGATCATGACCGAAAAGGACGCGGTGAAATGCGCGGGTTTCGCCCGTGAACATTGGTGGTATCTGCGTGTCGATGCTCAACTGAGTGCCGCTTTTGCTACGGCACTGCATCAGCGGCTGGACAGCCATCTGCCGTCCAGCCGGACTACTTCTCTCTGACCGGAGTCTGACGATGGATCCCAAACTGCTCGATATTCTGGCCTGCCCGCTGTGCAAGGGCCCGCTGGTACAGAATCAGGACAAGACCGAACTGTGGTGCCGCGCCGATGGCCTGGCGTTCCCCGTGCGCGATGGCATTCCCGTCATGCTGGAGACCGAGGCGCGGGCCCTGGATGCGGACGAGAGGCTGGAACACTGACAATGTTTCACGTCATCATACCTGCCCGTTACGCCTCCACCCGCCTGCCGGGCAAACCGCTGCAGGATATCGCCGGCAAGCCCATGGTTCGCCATGTCTGGGAGCAGGCCCGCAAGAGCGGCGCGGCGACCGTCACAGTAGCGACCGATGATGCACGTATCGTCGATGCCTGCCGGGCGTTTGGCGCCGATGTCGTGCTGACCCGCGCCGATCACCCCTCGGGGACCGATCGGTTGCAGGAGGTCGTGACCCAGCTGGGCCTGGATGCCGATGCCCATGTAGTGAATGTGCAGGGCGACGAACCGCTGATTCCGCCGGCGTTGATCGATCAGGTGGCGGGCAATCTGCGCGCCTTTCCGGCCGCCAGTATCGCCACCCTGGCCGAGCCATTGCACGATATCGAGACGTTGTTCAATCCCAATGCAGTGAAAGTGGTCACCGACCATCAGGGCTTTGCCCTGTATTTCAGTCGAGCGCCCATGCCCTGGTGTCGCGATGATTTTGCCGCCGGCCGGCCAGCGCAGTTGCCGGAGACAGCGCCGTTCCGTCGGCATATCGGCTTGTACGCCTACAAGGTAGGCTTTCTGCATGATTACGTGTGCTGGCCGGCGAGCCCGCTGGAAACCGCTGAATCGCTGGAGCAGTTGCGGGCCCTGTGGTTCGGCTGCCGTATCCATGTGGCGGACGCCTGCGAGGTGCCCCCGGCTGGTGTGGATACGCTTGAGGATCTGCAGCGGGTACGCCAGTTGCTGGCATCGGCCGAATGATGCCGGATGTTGTCCGCCTGGCGGCGCTGCGCGAGCTCAATACCTTTGGTATCAGTGAAGCGGCGGAGCGGCTGGTGCTGGTCGAAACCGAACAGCAATTGCGCGAGGCGCTGGCGCTCGCTGATGCTCAAGGCTGGCCGGTCACTGTGCTCGGTGGCGGCAGCAACATGATCCTGGCCGGCCCGTTGCCAGGCCTGGTCGTCGCCATGCGCGGCCGTGGCCGCCGGGTCTTGTCCCGCGAGCGGGGCAGTGTGGTGATCGAAGGGGAGGCCGGCGAGAACTGGCATCAACTGGTGAACTGGAGCCTCGATCATGGTTTCCATGGTCTGGAAAACCTGTCGCTGATCCCCGGCACCCTGGGCGCTGCACCGATGCAGAATATCGGTGCCTATGGCGTGGAGCTGTGCGATGTGTTCGATAGCCTCGACGCGCTGGATCGCACCACAGGGGAAGTCTGCCGATTCGACCGGGAAACCTGTCGGTTTGCCTATCGTGACAGCCTGTTCAAGCAGCAGGCCGGCCGCTTCGTGATCCTGCGGGTGCGCCTGCGCCTGAGTACGCAGCCGGTACCCCGGCTGGATTATGCCCCGCTGGCCGCCGCTTGGGCTGCCACCGGCCTGAGCCGGCCCGACAGCCGCGTCATCAGCCAGCTGGTCTGTCAGATCCGCCGCTCCAAATTGCCCGATCCGGCGCAGCTGGGCAACGCTGGCAGTTTCTTCAAGAACCCCTTGCTGCAGGCTGACCAGGCGGCGGCCTTGCTGGCAACCTGGCCAGCTGTGCCGCATTACCCGCAGAACGACGGCAGCGTCAAGCTGGCCGCCGGTTGGCTGATCGAGCAGGCGGGTTGGAAAGGCCATTGTCGCGACCGTGTCGGTGTGCACCGGGAGCAGGCGTTGGTGCTGGTCAACCTGGGCGGTGCCCGCGGAGCGGATGTCATGGCGCTGGCGGGGGATATCCAGCGGGACGTGCAGGCGAAGTTCGGCGTGCAACTGGAGATGGAGCCCCAGTTGGTCGGAGGTTGAAACCAACTGATCGGGAATGAAAAAGGGGATGCCAAATGGCATCCCCTTTTCTATTGCAGCGATGAAACTCAGCCCTTGGGTGCTTCCGGACGGTTTTCATCTTCCTCAGGCGCTTCCTGCTGTTCCGGTGCATTGGTGGCCGGGTGCTCCGGTACCTCACCCTCGGCAGGGCTGGGGATAGCGGCTTCGGCTGCCGGCTCGGCTGATTCAGCCTCGGTTGCTGTTTCCGCTTGGTCAGCGGCCTGAGCTTCCGGGATGTGCTCGATCACTTCCTGGGCCTCGGCCATGGCTTCGCTTACCGATTCGGCAGGCTGGGCGGCTGCCGGCTCGGCGTCGGTTACAGCTGCCGGAGCAGGGGCTTCGGCTTCCGCCTTGGCTTGCGCTTCGGTCTGCTCGGCCAGACGCTTGGCTTCCATGCGACGCTTGCGGATCTCACGCGGGTCGTTGAATGCGCGACCGCTTTCGGTGAGGGCCGGAATCGCCTGCTCGGCTGGCTGCTGTGCAGCCGGCGCCGGCTCCTGCGCTTCAACCTGAGCCGGTGCTGGGGCTGCCGCCTCGGTGACAACCGGGGTCGGCTCGACTTCCGGCGCCTGGGCTGCCGGCGTTTCGGGCTCAGCCGCTCCTGCGGTTTCAGCTACGGGTTCGGTAACGGCGGCTGGTTGCTCTTCCGCAACGGTTGCTGCAGGCTCGGCTGCCGCTGGCGTCGCGCTCGGCTCGGTCGCAGCGATCTCGGGCTCGGCCTGAGCCTGAGCGCTGTCGTCACGCTGGGACTGATTGAAGGCTTCAACAGCATTCTCGATCGATTGCTCGATGTCGGATACCGCCTGGGTCAGGCCTGCTTCCACTGGTTGCTTGACCTCGGCCAGGGCTTCGGTAGTCGCTTCCGGCAGTGCAGCTTCGACGGCAGGTTCGTTGATCATCTCTGCCGGCTCATGACCTTCGCTGGCGGCAACGGCCTCGGTGACGGCTGCGGCAGCGGCTGCCGGAACCTTGACCTCGGTAGCCGCGGCGTCGCTTTGCTCAGCGGTTGCCGGCTTGCTGGCGCCGCTGTCATCGGTCGCTTCGCTGGTCGGGCTCGCGCTGGCGGCGTTGTCGCTGTTCTGATCGTCCTGGGCGGAGCGGCTGCGACGATTGTTGCGACGGCGCTGGCTGTTACGCGAGCGACGCTTCGGACGCTCACCGTCAACCCCGGTCTCGCTGTCAGCTTGCTCGGCGGTCTGCTCGACTGGCAGTTCTTCGTCCTTCACGGCAGCCTGCTCGGCCTGACGCTGCGGGCGACGTTCCTGGCGTTCCTGACGTGCCGGTGCGGCCTGCTCGGTTGCAACGGAGCGCTGCTCGCTGCTCTCGCTGGTCGCGGCGGCGGTGGGGCTGCGACGACGGCGACGGCTGGTGGTGCCCTCGTTCGGCTTGCTGGTGCTGGTCGCGGCAGTGTCGGTATCGGCGACGACTTCGCTGGGCTTGCGTTCGGCACGCTGGGGCTTGTCAGTGCGTTCGGCAGCGGCTTCACCGCCACGGTTGCCACGTGCGCCACCGCGGTTGTCGCGCTCCGGGCGTGGCCGACGGTTGCGGTTGCTGCGGCGCTCGTTGCCACGGCCATCGGCTGCTGGCTTGCGGTTGGCCTGGGTGGACGTTTGCTGCTCGGTTTCCTCTTCCTGGCGATTGTCCTGGGCGAACATACCGACCAGCGACTTGATCAGGCTCTTGATCAATCCCGGCTGGGATTCCTGAATGGCCTTGTTGGCTGCGGCAACCGGTGCTGGTGCAGGGGCTGGAGCAGCAGTGGGGGCCGGGCGCGAGTGAGCTAGGGTCTTGACCGCTGCTTCCTGGCGCACGATAGCGCGGGTCTGGCTTACCTGTACCGGCTCTTCGGGTTCGGCTTCGGCAGTCATGCTGTAGCTGGACTCGCCATTGAGTACCGATTCCTGGTCATCGCGCAGACGCTGGACCTCGAAATGCGGGGTATCCATGTGCGGGTTCGGCAGTACCAGCAGGCGGACCTTGGTGCGGGCTTCGGTCTTGGCCAGCACATCGCGCTTCTCGTTGAGCAGGAAGGTGGCGATGGACACCGGAACGTGGGCGCGCACTTCGGCGGTGCGATCCTTCAGCGCTTCTTCCTCGATCAGGCGCAGCACCGAGAGCGACAGGGATTCAACGTCGCGGATGGTGCCGCGGCCGTTACAGCGGGGGCAGACGATGCCGCTGGTCTCACCCAGGGACGGGCGCAGGCGCTGACGGGACATTTCCAGCAGGCCGAAACGGGAGATGCGGCCGACCTGGACGCGGGCGCGGTCGGCTTCGAGGCTTTCGCGTACCCGTTCTTCCACGGCGCGCTGGTTCTTGGCCGGGGTCATATCGATGAAGTCGATGACGATCAGGCCACCGATATCGCGCAGACGCAGCTGGCGGGCGATTTCCTCGGCTGCTTCCAGGTTGGTCTGCAGGGCGGTTTCCTCGATGTCGCCGCCCTTGGTGGCGCGCGCCGAGTTGATGTCGATGGACACCAGTGCTTCGGTGTGGTCGATGACGATGGAGCCGCCGGAGGGCAGCTTCACTTCACGTTCGAAGGCGGTCTCGATCTGGCTTTCGATCTGGAAGCGGTTGAACAGCGGCACGCTGTCTTCGTAGAACTTGACCTTGCTCGCGTACTGCGGCATGACCTGGCTGATGAAGTTGAGCGCTTCTTCCTTGACGGTTTCGCTGTCGATCAGCACTTCGCCGATGTCCTGGCGCAGATAGTCGCGGATGGCGCGAATGATGACATTGCTTTCCTGGTAGATCAGGAAGGTGCCGCTGCGCTCGCTGGAGGCGGATTTGATCGCTTCCCACAGCTGCAACAGGTAATCCAGATCCCATTGCAATTCCTCTGCGCTGCGGCCGAGACCTGCGGTACGGACAATCATGCCCATGTCGGCGGGAACGTTGAGGCTGTTCAGGGCTGCGCGCAGTTCGTTGCGCTCTTCACCTTCGATGCGGCGGGAAATGCCACCGGCGCGCGGGTTGTTCGGCATCAGTACCAGATAGCGACCGGCCAGGCTGATGAAGGTGGTCAGAGCCGCGCCCTTGTTGCCGCGCTCTTCCTTGTCGACCTGGACGATGACTTCCTGGCCTTCCTTGAGGACTTCCTTGATATTGACGCGGCCTTCGGGCTGCTTGGTGAAGTATTCGCGAGAGATTTCTTTCAGCGGCAGGAAGCCGTGCCGTTCGGAGCCGAAGTCGACGAAGGCGGCTTCCAGGCTGGGTTCGACGCGGGTGATGCGACCTTTGTAGATGTTGGATTTCTTCTGCTCACGAGCGCCGGATTCGATATCCAGGTCGTACAGTTTCTGGCCATCTACCAGTGCAACGCGCAACTCTTCGGGCTGAGTTGCGTTGATCAGCATTCTTTTCATGAAGTACCGTTGTGTTTCCAATGCTTCCGGAACACGAGTACGGCACCTGATTCTTCTGTTTAGGTGTCAGGCGTGTTTCTGCTTGGGCCAACCTTGCCCTTGTTCAGAATTCAAAATTGCCGTGCCGTTGGGCAACAGCAGTTCAGTCTGTCTATGGCGAGTACAGAGAAACTTCTTTTAGGGAGGAATCAGCCGGACTGGGACGGGGACACACATCAATGCAAGTGTCAGCGCTCGTCACATCATCCTGAAGCTGTGCATCTCCACCTAATCACTTGCCCATCTGAATCGGTGCCGCTCGTCGTCTTCGGGGAGCGGGTTAATATTCTACCGGCCTGCGGCCTGCAGCATGTTTTCCATCGAGGTTCGCCGGCGTTGTTGCCAGCCTGGCGAAGGCTCTACATCAATGTTTCTGGGAAGGCGGCAATCGCATCGATCGCGGCTGCCTTCCAGCTGCCTTTTGCGCAGCTCGTCGGACTATAGCAGCATTAATCAAGTGCTTCAATTGCATGAAAAAATGTATCATGCGCCGATGAAAATCGATCAATCCGTTATTTCCGCTGCCGTGCAGACTGACCTGATCAGCGAAGACCAGGCCGGTCAGCGAATCGACAACTATCTGCTGACCCGACTCAAGGGGGCGCCGCGCACGCTTATCTACCGCATCCTGCGCAAGGGTGAGGTGCGGGTGAATAAAGGACGCATCAAGCCGGAGTACCGGTTGCAGGCCGGCGACAGCATCCGGATTCCGCCGGTGCGCCTGCCGCAGCCCGATGAGCCAGCGCTGGTGGGACAGGGGATTCTCAATGCGCTGGAAAGCAATATCCTCCATGAAGACAAGGGACTGATCGTGGTCAACAAACCCGCCGGGCTCGCCGTGCATGGTGGCAGCGGGCTGGACTTCGGCGTGATCGAGGCGATGCGCCAGTTGCGCCCCGAACTGCAGCAGCTGGAGCTGGTACACCGGCTGGACCGCGATACCTCTGGCTGCCTGATGATCGCCAAGAAGCGCAGCATGCTGCGCCATCTGCATGCCGAGCTGCGTGGCGACGGGCCGGGCAAGGGCGTCACCAAGTGCTATCTGGCGCTGGTGCGCGGGCGCTGGCCCTCGACGGTGAAGAAAGTTCATGCGCCGCTGTTGAAGAACAATCTGCGCTCCGGCGAGCGCATGGTCGAGGTCAACCCGGAGGGCAAGGAGTCACTGACCGAGTTTCGGGTAGTGCAGCGTTTCGGTGACTTTGCCACCCTGGTGGAGGCCAGGCCCATCACCGGGCGCACCCACCAAATCCGCGTACACGCCCGTCACGCTGGCCATCCGATTGCCGGTGATCCCAAATACGGGGATGATGAGTTTTCCAGAATCATTCGAGAAAAGGGTGGCAAGCGACTGTTTTTGCACGCAGTTTCCCTTGCGGCAGACTTGCCCGACGGCGAGCGTCTGCAGGTGGTTGCCGAGCCTGGGGATGTCTGGGATCGGACGCTGAGCCGCTTGAACGAGGAGTGATATGAATACCCTGATTTTCGATTGGGATGGCACGCTGGCCAACTCCATCGACAATATCGTCGCGGCCATGCAGCGGGCGGCGGCAGATGTGGATCTGCCGGTCCGTTCGGTGCGGGAAGTGCGGGACATCATTGGTCTGGCCCTGCCCGATGCGGTGCTCGTGCTCTACCCGGAGCTGGATGATCCCGCTCAGGCGGAGCGCTTGATCGAGGCCTACGCCGATAACTACCTGGCGCTGGAACAAAGCCCTTCCCCCCTGTTCGACGGCGTGCGCGACGCGCTGGACATCTTGCGCCGCCGGGGATTTCACCTGGCGGTGGCCACGGGCAAGGGGCGACGTGGGCTGGATCGCATGCTCGGCAACCACGGCCTGGAGCAATACTTCGATGTGACCCGCTGCGCGGATGAGACTGCCGGCAAGCCACATCCGCTGATGATCGAACAGATTCTTGCCGAGCTGGAAGTGACGCCGGCCGATGCCTGCATGGTGGGCGACAGCGAGTTTGACATCCTCATGGGGCACAATGCCGGCGTGTGTCCGGTGGCGGTTACCTATGGGGCCATGACCCATGCACAGCTGCTGCGCTGCCAGCCGGTGCACTGTGTGGATTCCTTCGATGAGTTTCATGGCTGGGTCCTGCCGCGATTCCGGGCTGGCCAACTGACAGAGGTGTGATGAATGGAACAGAACCAATGGACTGAAGGCCCGATGGTCGAACGCAGTCAGGTAAAGGCGCAGAAGGAGGACAAGAAGGCCTGGGAATTGCTGGAGAAAACCCTGCTGGCGTCGGTGCAGGAACAGCGCCGGTCGCGGCGCTGGGGGATCTTCTTCAAGAGTCTGACCTTCCTTTATCTGATTGGCGCGTTGTTCCTGTTTTCGCCGCTCGGGGCGATCGACGGCGGCGCCGCGACCGGCAAGCCCCACACGGCGCTGATCGAAGTACGTGGCACCATCGCCGACCAGCAGGAGGCCAGTGCCGACAATCTGGTCACCAGCCTGCGGCGCGCTTTCAAGGATGAACAGACGCGCGGTGTGGTGCTGCGCATCAACAGCCCCGGCGGCAGTCCGGTGCAGTCAGGCTATGTGTATGACGAAATCAAGCGGCTGCGCGCGCTGGATCCGGAGATCAAGGTCTACGCCGTGATCGCCGATATCGGCGCGTCGGGGGCTTATTATATTGCCGCGGCAGCGGATGAGATCTACGCCGACAAGGCCAGTCTGGTCGGTTCGATCGGGGTGACGGCAGCCGGCTTCGGTTTTGTCGAGACGCTGGACAAGCTCGGGGTCGAGCGGCGTACCTATACCGCGGGCGAGCACAAGGCGTTTCTCGATCCCTTCCAGCCCGAGCGTCAGGATGAGCGCGAGTTCTGGCAGACTGTCCTGGAAACCACGCACCAGCAATTCATCGATCAGGTCAGGAAGGGGCGCGGTGATCGACTGCAGGAGCATCCGGAGCTGTTCAGCGGGCTGGTCTGGTCCGGAGAGCAGGCACTGGAGCTGGGTCTGATCGATGGGTTGTCCAGCTCCTCGGCCGTCGCGCGGGATATCGTCGGGGCCGAAGAACTGGTCGACTTCACCCACCGCGAGTCGCCTTTCCAGCGCTTTTCACGCCAGCTGGGTACCAGTATCGGCAATACACTGGCGACCCATCTGGGGCTGACGGCACCAGCGCTGCGGTAAGGGTCGCCGCTCCCACAAGTGCATACCGGTCAAGGGAGGGTGGGGCTGGGTAAGAGTTTTACGGCAGCTGCACGCCTTCCTGGCGCAGCATCTCGCACAGCCTGATCAGCGGTAAGCCGATCAGGCTGTTGGGGTCGTCGCCCCGCAGGGCGCGGAACAGCGAGATGCCTAATCCCTCCATTTTGAAACTGCCGGCGCAGTCGTAGGGCTGTTCGCGCTGGAGGTAGCGCTCGATGCTGTCATCATCCAGCTCGCGGAAGCTGACCATGAAGGGCTCGCTGGTCAGTTGATAATGATCGGTGGCGCTGTTGAGCAGGCACAGTGACGTGGTGAATTGCACCGTGCGACCGCTGCAACGTCTGAGTTGGTCGGTCGCGGCCGCATGGGTGCCCGGCTTGCTGACTGCCTGGCCATCGAGCAACAATACCTGGTCCGAGCCGATGATCAGGTGATCGGCGTAGCGGCCGGCCAGGGCGCGGGCCTTGTCCAGGGCCAGGCGCAAGGTCAGCTGCTCCGCTGTTTCACCGGTTCGCGGCGTTTCATCCACCTCGGGTGCGGCATGCTCGAAGGGTATGCCCAAGCGATCGAGGAGGGCGCGTCGGTAGGGGGAGCTGGAGGCGAGAACCAGATTGGCCATCTTGCGATCCTTGGTATGGAAAACTGGACTATTCTAGCTTCAGTTGCCCCGATGACGTCACGGCATGGAGTTTTCATCAAATAGTTTTGACAGCAGCCCCTGCGGTGCCTAGAATTGCGCGCTTATGTCTGGACCCATACCTGCACACATAGAGCCACGTCGGCTGGTTGACCGTGAAATCGTCCTGAAAGGGACCGTGCCCACCGCCAACATGCCCCGTCTCAACGCCTTGCTTGACGCTCCTGCTGGAGATGTTCAGGTGGAGCTCGCATTTGTGCGGGACGAGCAGGGAATCAGCGCCATGCATGGGCATTATCAGGTCGAGGTGGCGCAGGTCTGTCAGCGCTGCCTGGAGCAGGTCCTGCTGACGCTGGATACCGAATGTGATGTAGGTTTTGTAACGAGTGACGAGGCGGCCAAGAACCTGCCCCGCCACTATGAACCGGTTATTGTGGATGACGAGGCGCTCGATCTGCACGCGCTGATCGAGGACGAACTGCTGCTGGCCCTGCCGGCAGTGCCGATGCATCCCCTGGAAACATGTCAGCACCCGCCAGGCTTTCAGCCTGATACCGCGGAGCCTGAGGAAGAAGCTGAAAAGCCCAACCCCTTCAGTGTGTTGGCCAAGTTGAAACGTGATACCTGAAGCTTAGGAGCTTAAAGTCATGGCTGTACAGCAGAACAAAAAGTCTCGTTCCGCACGTGGTATGCGTCGTTCGCACGATGCACTGACCTCGGCGGCTCTGTCCGTAGATCAAACTACCGGCGAGACTCACCTCCGTCACCACGTGTCCCCGGACGGCTTCTATCGTGGTCGTCAGGTGGTCAACAAGGACAACGACGAATAAGTCTTGTCCACGACGTCAGTTCGCTTAGCGATTGATGTGATGGGCGGGGACTTCGGTCCCCGTTGCATTATTCCCGCCGTTGCCCGCTGCCTTGAGCAGATTCCCGGGTTCAATGTTGTCCTGGTCGGTTCGCCCGAACCCATGGCCAGTCTCTCCCGTGAATACTGTCTGCCTGACGAGCGTGTCAGCTTCGTCCATACTTCCGAAACCATTCTCGCCGACGATCTGCCTGCCAGCGTGCTGCGCGGCAAACGTGATGCCTCCATGCGCGTGGCTATCGAGCAGGTGCGTGACGGCGTGGCCGATGGTTGCCTGAGTGCCGGCAATACCGGTGCGCTGATGGTGCTGGCAAAAACCTTGCTGGGTACGGTGGAAGGCATTCAGCGGCCGGCGATCATGGCGGCCCTGCCGGTGGCCGGCAAGTTCTGCCATGTGCTGGACCTGGGCGCCAATGTCGATTGCTCGGCGCGGCAGCTGTTCGAATTCGCCGTGATGGGCTCCGAAGCGGTAGCCGAGCTGACCGATATCGAGCGGCCGCGGGTCGGGTTGCTGAACATCGGCAGTGAGATCAACAAGGGCTCCCTGCGGGTGCGTGAAGTATCCGAGCTGCTGCGTGACAGCCGTTCGCTGAACTATGTCGGCCATATAGAAGGTCACGAGCTGTTCCAGGATCGCGCTGATGTGGTGGTTTGTGACGGTTTCGTCGGCAATGTGGTGCTCAAGGCCAGCGAAGGATTGGCCGGTTATATGCAGGATGAGCTGCGCCGGGCCCTGACCGGCAGCTTCGCGCTGCGGCTGATGGCGCCGCTGTTGCGACGGGCATTGAAACCGATGGGTGAGCGCCTGGACCCCAATCGCCATAATGGGGCGGTACTGCTTGGGTTGCAGGGGGTGGTAGTCAAGAGCCATGGCAATGCCGACCAGCAGGCGCTGGAGGTGGCCATCGGGCAGGCCGTGCGCGCCTGCCAGTCGCAGATGCCGCAGCGCATCGCGGCACGCCTGGCGCGCTGCCGGGGCGAACTCTTGTGACCCGTCTGACCAGTGGGTCATCTCAGACGGAGACTTAATCAATGAATGACAACAATGAGGAAGGTTGCATGACTCAAACCCTCGCTTTCGTATTTCCCGGACAGGGTTCCCAGGCGGTCGGCATGCTGGCCGGTCTGGCGGAGCAGCACAGTCTGATTGGCGATACCTTTGTCGAAGCCAGCGATGCGCTGGGCTACGACCTGTGGCAACTTTGCCAGAACGGCCCGGATACCGAGCTGAACCGGACCGACCGTACCCAGCCGGCCATTCTGGCCGCCTCCGTTGCCCTGTGGCGCCTGTGGCAGGCCAGCAGCGAAGCCCGGCCGGCGTTCGTGGCCGGTCACAGCCTGGGTGAATATTCTGCCCTGGTGGCCGCCGAGGTGATCGGTTTCGCTGACGCGCTGCGCCTGGTCGAGCGTCGTGGTCAACTGATGCAGCAGGCCGTGCCGGAAGGCGAGGGCGGCATGGCGGCCATTCTCGGCCTGGCGGACGAGCAGATCATCCAGCTGTGCGGTGAGGCGGCCCAGGGTGAGGTGGTCAGCGCGGTCAACTTCAATGCGCCGGGCCAGGTGGTCATCGCCGGGCAGGCCGCCGCCGTGCAGCGCGCCATCGAGGCCTGCAAGGCCGCGGGTGCCAAGCGCGCCATCGCATTGCCGGTCAGCGTGCCGTCCCACTGCGCACTGATGCAGCCGGCTGCCGAACAGCTGGCACAGGATTTTGCCGCACTGACCTGGAATCCGCCGCAGATTACCTTGGTACAGAACGTGACGGCGCGCCCGGCGGCGGATCTCGACGGTCTGCGTCAGCAACTGGTCGAGCAGCTGTACAGCCCGGTGCGTTGGGTCGAAAGCATCGAATACATCGCCGCCCAGGGTGTCACTGACCTGGTCGAGTGCGGTCCCGGCAAGGTGTTGTCGGGTCTGAACAAGCGCTGCGCCAAAGGTGTGGCTACCCATAATCTGGACAGCGTCGAGGGTTTTGCCGATGCCGTCGCCCGCCTTGCCGAAGGAGCTTGATATGAGTCTGGAAGGAAAAGTCGCCCTGGTCACCGGTGCCAGTCGTGGTATCGGACAGGCCATCGCCCATGCGCTGGCTGCCCAGGGTGCCATCGTGGTGGGGACCGCCACCAGTGACAGCGGCGCCCAATCCATCGCCGAGAAACTGGCCGCTGCAGGCTATCAGGGTACCGGCATGAAGCTGGATGTGCGCGACCCGGCCTCTGTTGCCGAGGTGCTGGAGCGCATTGCCGCTGATTACGCAGCGCCGGGGATCTTGGTCAATAATGCAGGCATCACCGCCGATAATCTGCTCATGCGCATGAAAGATGATGAGTGGGATGATGTCATCAGTACCAACCTGGGCTCGGTTTACCGTTTGTCCAAGGCGGTACTACGGGGCATGACCAAAGCGCGCTGGGGCCGTATCATCTGCATCAGTTCGGTGGTCGCCGGTATGGGCAATGGCGGTCAATCCAACTATGCTGCGGCCAAGGCCGGCATGGAAGGTTTTGCCCGTGCACTGGCCCGCGAGGTCGGCTCACGGGGAATCACCGTGAATGCGGTGGCACCTGGATTCATCGATACGGACATGACGCGCGCCCTGAACGATAATCAGCGTTCGGTCATGCTCGAACAGATTCCGCTGGGGCGTCTCGGCCAGGCCGAAGAGATTGCCGCAGTGGTAGCGTTTCTTGCCGGTGAGCCGGCTGGATACATTACCGGGGCAACTATCCCGGTAAATGGCGGTATGTTCATGGGTTGATCTTTCGGCCGCCGCTGGGCGGTCGAGGGCTTTGACTGGTGGAAATCCGACCGCTCTGGGTCGGGCCATTTTGACACAGAAGCATTTCCAGCTTGAAATCTCGGGAATTCTTTCTATAAACTACCCGCAGTCCGGCTTTCGGAACTGCAAATCAGGAGTGAGAACAAGGTATGAGTACCATCGAAGAGCGCGTCAAGAAAATCGTTGCCGAGCAGCTCGGCGTCAAAGAAGAAGAAGTAACCAACAGTGCTTCCTTTGTTGAAGATCTTGGCGCTGACTCCCTGGACACCGTTGAGCTGGTGATGGCTCTCGAAGAAGAATTCGAGACCGAGATTCCGGATGAAGAAGCCGAGAAGATCACCACCGTGCAGGAAGCAATCAACTACGTGAACGCTCACCAGAAGTAATCACGCAGTCTGCTTGCAGGTCGAAAAGGCCGCAGTCCTGATATCAGAGCTGCGGCCTTTTTGTTCGTGCTCGCTTTGCAGTCATCCCCCTGAAATAACTGGTGACGGACGGCCGATGATCATTCAGTTGCCGTGCCGGCCCTTTATGCGGACAATAGCCCGCTGTCGAACGAGTTGAATTAAGGAGTCTCCCTTGTCGCGTAGACGCGTCGTGGTAACCGGTCTGGGCATGTTGAGCCCGCTGGGGAATACGGTTGAAAGCAGCTGGCAGGCGGCTTTGGCAGGCAAAAGCGGTATCGCGCCGATCGAACATATGGACGTCAGTGCTTTCAGCACCCGGTTCGGCGGCTCCATCCGCGATTTCGATATCGAGCCCTACATGTCGGCCAAGGAAGCGCGCAAGCTGGATCTGTTCATCCAGTACGGCATCGCTGCGTGTATCCAGGCGTTGAATGATTCGGGTCTGGATATCACCGATGACAACCGCGACCGCATCGGCGTGTCCATGGGCTCGGGTATCGGCGGACTGACCAATATCGAGCGCAATCACGAGCTGCTGCTCAACAGTGGTCCGCGTCGCATCTCGCCGTTCTTCGTGCCTGGCTCGATCGTCAACATGGTGGCCGGCTACCTGTCCATCCAGTACGGCCTGCGTGGGCCGAACTATGCGTTGACCACTGCCTGCACCACCGGCACCCACAGCATCGGCATGGCCGCGCGCAATATCGCCTACGGCGAAGCGGAAGTGATGATCGCCGGCGGTTCCGAAATGGCCACCAGCGGCCTGGGCCTGGGTGGCTTCAGTGCGGCCCGGGCGCTGTCTACCCGTAATGAAGAACCCACCCGCGCCAGCCGGCCGTGGGATGCCGAGCGTGACGGCTTCGTACTGTCCGACGGGTCCGGCGCCATGGTGCTGGAAGAATATGAACACGCCAAGGCCCGCGGTGCGCATATCCATGCCGAGGTGATCGGCTTCGGCATGAGTGGCGATGGTTACCACATGACTGCTCCGCCGGAAGATGGCCGGGGTGCGGCCATGTGCATGGGCAATGCCCTGCGCGATGCGGGCGTGGCGCCCGAACAGGTGGGCTACATCAACGCCCATGGTACCTCGACCCTGGCGGGTGACCTGGCCGAGACCCGGGCGGTGGAAACTGTGTTCGGTGATCACGCCCGTAAGCTCGCCATGAGTTCGACCAAATCCATGACCGGTCATCTGCTGGGCGCGGCGGGCGCCGTCGAGGCGATCTTCAGCGTGCTGGCCCTGCGTGACCAGGTGGCACCGCCGACCATCAACCTGGACAACCCGGGTGAGGGCTGCGATCTCGATTACGTTGCCCATGAAGCCCAGGCCCGCCAGCTGGATGTGGTCATTTCCAACTCCTTCGGTTTTGGTGGCACCAACGGCAGCCTGGTGTTCCGCCGCCTCTGATGGACGTCACCGGGATGGCCGCACCCCGCGTCGCCGAATGCCTGGTCAATGGTGTGCAGACCCGTGCCGTTTCGGTCCGCGATCGCGGCCTGGCCTATGGTGATGGGTTGTTCGAGACCATTCTCGTGCGCCACGGCAAAGCGACGCTGGCGGACCTGCATTTCCAACGATTGGCACGGGGGACGCAGATTCTGCGTCTACCTGTGGATCTGTCGCTGGTCCGCAGTGAAGTGGAGCAGCAGGCAATGCGGCTCGGTGATGGGCTGCTCAAGCTGACCGTCACCCGTGGCGAGTCTCTGCGCGGCTACGCCATGCCGCAGCAACCGCAGGTGACGCGTATCCTGCAGTCCTCTGCGCTGCCGAGCTATCCCCCGCAACATGCCGAACAGGGTATTCGCCTGTATCCCTGCGCCACCCGGCTGGGCGACCAACCGATGTTGGCCGGGCTCAAGCACCTCAACCGGCTGGAGCAGGTATTGGCGCGCAGCGAATGGCAGGACTCGATTCACGCCGAGGGGCTGGTTCGTGATCTCGCCGGTAATCCCGTTGAATGCACCATGAGCAACCTGTTCATCCGGTTGGATGATCGCTGGGTAACACCGGCGCTCGACCGCTGCGGCGTGCGTGGGGTGATGCGGGACTTTCTGATCGAGCAACTGACGGCGCAGGGTGATGCCGTGGAACCGCGCCCGATAACTTTCGACGAACTGTTGCGTAGCACCGAAGCATTCTGCTGTAACAGTGTATTCGGCGTCTGGCCGGTGGTGGCGCTGGAGGACCGGCAATGGTCCATCGGTGTGCATACCCGTGCTATCCAGACCCTGGCAAAGCAGGTCCTGAATTGAAGTGGTTTATAAGGTTTCTTATCAAGACCATTGTTTTATCACTGGTTTTGTTGGTTGGTGTCGGGCTCTGGGGGTACTACACCCTGGAGTCCACGCTGAACCAGTCGCTGCAGATCGAGGTTGCTGACACCCTCGACGTTCCGCCCGGCAGCACGCCCGCCCGGGTATTCGCCAGCCTGGGACAGCGCGGGGTGATCGAGCGATCCAGCTGGGTACGCCGTTACTGGCAGTGGCAGATGCCGGACACCGTATTGCAGGTGGGCGAGTATCGCCTCACGCCCGGCATGACAGTGCAGCAGTTGTTGGCATTGCTGCAGCGGGGTGAGGTGATACAGCGCAGCGTCACGCTGGTCGAAGGCTGGAACTTCAGTCAGTTTCGTGCCGCCCTGGCCAAGGCCGAACGGTTGCAGCACAGCTTGTCGGACGAGCTGAGCAATGAGCAGGTGATGGCCGAGCTGGATTTGCCGGAAGACCATCCGGAAGGCCTGTTCTTCCCCGACACCTATCTGTACACCCTGGGCATGAGTGACCGTGACATCCTGCTGCGCGCCCATCAGCGCATGCAGCAGGAGCTGGAGGCGGCCTGGGCGCAGCGCGTCGAGGGGCTGCCGATCGAGACGCCCTACGAGGCGCTGATCCTGGCGTCGATCATCGAAAAGGAAACCGGCGTCCCCCATGAGCGCGGCGAGATTGCCGGCGTGTTCACCCGCCGCCTGCAGAAGGGCATGCGCCTGCAGACCGATCCGACCGTGATCTACGGCATGGGCGAAGACTGGCAGGGCAATATCCGCCGCAGCGATCTGCGCCGGCCGACGCCCTACAACACCTACACCATCGACGGGCTGCCGCCGACGCCGATCGCCATGCCCGGTCGCGATTCGTTGCTGGCCGCCGTCAACCCGACCCCGGGCAAGTCGCTGTTCTTCGTCGCCCGGGGCGACGGTTCCCATGTGTTTTCCGAGACCTTGCAGCAGCACAACAGCGCGGTACGTCATTATCAGATCCTGCGGCGGGCACCCAACTATCGTTCCAGCCCGCCGCCGGCGGAGCCAGCAGACAACGGGGCGGCGCAATGAGCGGACTGTTCATTACCTTCGAGGGCCCGGAAGGGGCCGGTAAATCCACCAATCTCAAGGTCTTCGCCCAGGCGCTGGCCGAGCGCGGCTGTACCCCGCTGGTAACCCGCGAGCCGGGCGGCACGCCGCTGGCCGAGCGCATCCGTGAGGTATTGTTGAGCCTGCATGATGAGTCGATGCATGCGGATACCGAACTGCTGCTGATGTTCGCCGCCCGGGCGCAGCACCTCAATGGCCTGATCCGTCCGGCCCTGGCCGAAGGGCGGGTAGTGATCAGTGATCGCTTCACCGATGCCACCTATGCCTATCAGGGCGGTGGCCGCGGTATCGACCCACAACGCATCGCGGCGCTGGAAACCTGGGTCCAGGGTGAACTGCGCCCCGACCTGGTGATCGTCTTCGATGTACCGGTGGAGCTGGGCATGGCCCGGGCGCGGGCCCGCAGTGAACTGGATCGATTCGAGCGCGAGCAGCAGGATTTCTTCGAAGCGGTACGCGCCAGTTATCTGCAGCGCGCGGCGGCTGATCCGCAGCGCTATCGAGTGATCGATGCCAGCGGTGATCTGGCTTCCGTGCGCCAGGCCATGCAGCCGCTGATCGATGAAGTGCTGGAGCGTTACCGTGGCTGATCAGGCCGTCAGCCCTTGCCCTTGGCATCTACCGGTCTGGAACGCGCTGACCGCCGGCAGTCGGCATGCCCATGCATTTCTGTTCGCTGGCCTGCCGGGGGTCGGCAAATGCCTGTTCGCCGAGGCCTTTGCTGCGCACCTGCTGTGTCTGCAACCCCAAGCCGGGCGCGCCTGTGGTCAATGCCGCAGTTGCCAGTTGCGCCAGGCCGGCAGCCACCCTGATCGGCTGGTGGTGGAGCCGGAGGAGCAGGGCAAGGCTATCCGTATCGATGCGATCCGCCAGCTTGGCGACTTCATGGGTCAGACGGCCCAGCAGGGTGGTCGCAAGGTCATCATCCTGCATCCGGCAGAAGCGATGAACCTGAATGCCGCCAACGCGCTGCTCAAGTCCCTTGAAGAGCCGACCCCCGATACCTATCTGCTGTTGGTCAGTGATCAGCCCAGCCGGCTGCTGCCGACCATTCGCAGTCGCTGCCGGGTGCAACCGCTGATCACCCCCGGCCACGCCGAGGCGATGGCCTGGTTGCAACACAGTCTGCCGGACCTGGATGCCGAGCAGCACGCCGCGCTGTTGCTGATGGCCGGCGGTGCTCCCCTGCGCGCCATTGCCCTGCATGAGATGGACGCCGCCAACCTGCGTCAGCAGGTAGTGGAGGGGGTCAAGGCGCTGCTGAAAAGCCAGCAATCAGCCTCCCAGCTGGCCGAGCGCTGGCCGAGCCTGCCGCTGGAGCTGCTGGCCGACTGGTTCTGTGACTGGACGCTGGATCTGCTGCGGCTCAAGACCGGGGCTATGGAAGCGCCGGTCAATACCGACATGGACAAGGTGCTGCCCTACATGGCGCGCCATCTGCAATTGCCCGCCTTGCTCGATTGGCAGAGCTGGTTGTTGCAGCATCGCGGCATGCTGCTGGGCAAGGCCAACCTCAATCGGGTGCTGTTCATCGAAACACTGCTGATCCAGTGGAAACAGTTGCTGGAAAGACGCTAATCTGACACTGCCGAATATCAAACAAGGACACGATATGAGCATTGCGACTGCGCCAGGACCCCGCAACGGCATTCTTTCACTGACGATCAAAGACAAGTCGGTGCTGTATGCGGCCTACATGCCTTTTGTAAAACACGGCGGGATGTTCATTCCCACCAACAAGACCTATCGCCTGGGCGATGAGGTCTTCATGCTGCTGAACCTCATGGAAGAGCCGGAGAAGATTCCGGTGGCGGGCAAGGTCATCTGGATCACCCCGCGGGGCGCCCAGGGCAACCGTGCTGCCGGTATCGGCGTGCAGTTCAGTGATCAGGACAATACCGCCCGCAGTAAAATCGAAACCTACCTGGCCGGTGCGCTCAAATCCGACCGCCCGACCCATACCATGTGACCATGCTGATAGATTCCCACTGCCATCTCGACCGCCTCGACCTCACTGCCCATGACGGCTCTCTCGATAACGCCCTGAATGCTGCGCGTGAGCGCGGCGTCGGCAAATTTCTCTGCATCGGTGTGGATGCCGCCAACGCGCCGGTGGTCAAGCAGTTGGCAGAACAGTACGACGACGTCTGGTGCAGCGTGGGGATTCACCCGCTGGACCTGTCCCGTAACGATCCCACCGATCTCGCCTGGCTGCTGCAGGCGCTGGATCATCCGCGCGTGGCGGCCATCGGCGAGACCGGTCTGGATTATCACTACGAGCCGGACATGGCCCAGGCGCAGCAGGACTCCTTCCGCTGTCACCTGCAGGCGGCCGCCACCACCGGCAAGCCGGTGATCATCCATACCCGTGAAGCACGGGAGGATACCCTGGCGATGTTGCGTGAGGCGGATCTGGCCAATGCCGGCGTGCTGCACTGCTTCACCGAGGATTGGGATATGGCGCGGGCTGCGCTGGACCTGGGCTACTACATTTCCCTGTCCGGCATCGTCACCTTCCGCAATGCCGATGCGCTGCGGGACGTGGCGCGGCGGATTCCCGCGGATCGCTTGCTGGTCGAGACGGATTCGCCTTATCTTGCGCCAGTGCCGCACCGCGGCAAGCCGAACGAGCCGCAATTCGTCTGTGAAGTGGCTGCCTTTCTCGCCGAGCTGCGCGATGAGCCGTTGGAACGGCTGTGGGAGAACACCACGGCAAACTTCCACCGGTTGTTCCCCCTGACAACGGCCTGAATCAACTGGTCAGTTTGCTGGCAATCTGCGCCACATGCTGGCCCTGGTGACGGGCAATGCCCAGTTCCCGCTCATCCGGCTGGCGTGAGCCGTCGCCACCGGCGATGGTCGAGGCGCCATAGGGTGTACCGCCGCCCACCTGGGATACATCGAACAGCGCCGGGGTGGTATAGCCGATAGGGACTATCACCATGCCGTGGTGCGCCAGGGTGGTCCAGGTGGAGGTGATGGTCATTTCCTGGCCGCCGCCGGTACCCGTGGAAGTAAACACGCTGGCCACCTTGCCGGCCAATGCGCCCTTGGCCCACAGACCGCCGGTCTGGTCGAGGAAGTTGCGCATCTGGCCGGACATGTTACCGAAACGGGTCGGGGTGCCGAAGATGATGGCGTCATAGTCGGCCAGTTCTGCCGGGCTGGCTTCGGCTGCCTGCTGGTCGGTCTTGCCGCCTGCCGCGGCAAAGGCCTCGGCGGGCATGGTTTCCGGGACCCGCTTGATGATGACTTCGACGCCGGGAACCTGACGTGCGCCTTCGGCGACCGCATTGGCCATGGTTTCGATATGGCCGTACATGGAATGGTAGAGCACCAGTATCTTGGTCATCGTTGCTTCCTCTCTCGTTGTGTCATTACGGTTGCTACCCGCCAGGCGGGCCATGAACTCACTCATCCAACCCATTGGAGTTGCTCCTCCGGTGCATCGTTCAGGGAGCCGTGTTCAGGCAACCTCAACCAGAACGATTTCACTCTCCTGTTCCGCCGCGACCCGCAGCAGTGTTTCCTCTCGAATGGCCACCCCATCGCCGGCATTGGCGATGACGCCATTGATGTCGACCCGGCCGCTGGCCGGTACCAGATAAACCTTGCGCCCCGGCTGGATGGCGTATTCGGCGGTCTGCCCGGCTTTCAGCGTGGCGGCGACCAGGCGTGCATCAGCTCGGATGGGGAGGGCGTCGCTATCCTCCGGCAGGCCACTGGCCAGGGTGACGAAGGCGCCACTGCGGTCATGTCGTGGAAACTGGCGGGTGCCCCAGGCGGGCGGCAGGCCTTTTTCATTGGGCAGGATCCAGATCTGGAAGATGCGCGTTTCTTCATCCTCCAGGTTGAATTCACTGTGGGCGATGCCGGTTCCGGCACTCATCACCTGTACGTCGCCAGCCACGGTTCGCCCTTCGTTACCCAGATGGTCGCGGTGGGTAATGGCGCCAGTGCGCACATAGGTGATGATTTCCATGTCCCGGTGCGGATGTGCCGGGAAGCCCGAATGGGGAGCGATGATGTCATCGTTCCACACACGTAGATGGCCCCAGTGCATGCGTTCGGGATCGTAGTATTCAGCAAAGGAAAAATGATGACGGGTATCCAGCCAACCGTGCTGGGCGCCGCCCAGTTCCGAGTAAGGACGCAGTTCGATCATTGCTTGTCTCCTGTTGGTGACCGGAGCTTTCGAGCTCGTTGCGATCAGATGCAATGATGGTCTATCAGTTTTATAAGGGTTTAAAGCGCAAAATATCGAGCTAACAGATCGAATAAGTAGATGTACAGGCTTTAACCGGGCAAAAAAAACCCGAATTCCGGGGGAGAAATTCGGGTCAAGACCATTAGGAGTGATACAGAACCGGACAGAGCCAGTTCTGTCAGATGCGGCACTTGGGGGAGGTACCACACCTGATATGTGAAGTATTGCCGACTTTTACCGCATTTCCAGTCGGATTGGCCGTTTCATTAAACCTATTCGAAATAAGGTCCGGCAGCTTATCGTGACTGGTTCAGTCCCGGCGCTGGGTCAGAATGGTTCGCAGCGTGTCCAAGGCTCTGTCCAACACCTCCTGTGAGGTATAGAAATGGGGCGACCAGCGAATACCGCCACCGCGCGCGGCGCAGATAACCCCGGCGTCCTTCAACTGCGCAAACAGCTGATTGGTATCGCAGCCCTCAATGCGAAAGGTGACGATGCCGGCGCGTCGTTCCGGGGCCGCGGGGCTCAGTATGCGCACGCCCGGCAGCCGTCCGAGCGACTGCAACAGATAGGCCGTGCGTTGCTGCAAGGCTTCCTGAATCCGCTGTTCGCCGACTTCCAGCAACAGTTCCAGGCTCGCCGACAAGGCATGTTGGGCCAGGGTGTTGGGGCTGCCCGGCTCGAACCGCCGGGCTGTGCTCGCCGGCATCCAGTCTTCCCGGTCATAGTCGCCCATGGCTTCGACCATATGCCAACCGTATTGCAGGAGTTTCAATCGGTCGCGGGCGTCGCGTCGGCAATAGAATACGCCGAGACCCTCTGGCCCCAGCAGCCATTTGTGCCCGTCGGCCATGGCGAAGTCGCAATCGATGGCCTGTACATCGAAGGGCAGGGCGCCTAGCGACTGGATGGCGTCAACGCAGAACAGGATATTGCGCTCGCGACAGGCACGCCCGAGGCGGGCCAGATCCATGCGCAGCCCGCTGGCATATTGCACGGAACTGATGCTCAGCAGTCGGGTGGCCGGTCCCATGGCGGCGATCAAGGCCGCTTCCGGATTATCCCCGTCCAGACTGACCTGGCGCACAATGACGCCACGACCTTCCAGGGCCTGCCAGGGAATGCGGTTGGAGGGGAATTCCTGATCGCTGATGAGGATCTCGTCGCCCGCCACCCAATCCAGTCCCATGGCGACCAGGGATAATGCCTCGGAGGTATTCTTCACCAGGGCGATATCGCCCTTGCTCGGGGCGTTGAGCAGGGTCTGGAACTGCCCGCGCAGGCGATGCTCCAGTTGAATCCAGCGAGGGTAGTCCTCCGCCCCGCGGGTGATGTTCTCCTGGGCGAAGGCCGTCACGGCGTCAGCGGCGCGCTTGGGCCAGGGGGCGACTGCCGCGTGGTTCAGATAGCAGATACTCGGGTCTTGGGGAAATTCATCATCCCACTGCAGTTCATGGAGCATGGTCGGATCCTTGCGAATGGCGGTTCTGCTATGGATGATAGCGCGGCTGGCGCCAAACGGAACACGATCACAATAAACCTATGAACTTTTGGTCATATTAATACCGAAAGTGTGCAATTGGTCATTAAATTGGCATAATGCATTTTCATCGTCACGCTCATGCAGGTAGGCATATGCAGAAAGAATCACGCAAGATCCGGGAGTTTCGGCGGCGGGAACAGGAAATCCTGACCTCGGCGTTACGCCTGTTCCTGGAGCAGGGAGAAGACAGCGTCACGGTGGAGATGATTGCCGATGATGTGGGAATCGGCAAGGGCACCATCTATAAGCATTTCAAGTCCAAGGCCGAGATCTATCTGCGTCTGATGCTGGATTACGAGCGCGATCTGGCCGAGCTGTTGCATTCGGAATCCATCGAAACGGATCGGGAAGCACTCTCCCGGGAATACTTCGCTTTTCGCATGAGCGATCCGGAGCGGTATCGCCTGTTCGACCGGCTGGAGGAAAAGGTCCTCAAAGCCAACCAGATGCCGGAACTGGTGGAGGAGCTGCATCGTATCCGCGCCTCCAACTTCAACCACCTGACGGGGGTGATCCAGGAGCGCATCGATGAAGGCAAGCTGGAGAATGTGCCGGCGTACTTCCACTATTGCGCAGCCTGGGCGCTGGTGCATGGTGCCATGTCCATGTATCACTCGCCGTTCTGGCAGGAAGTGATCGAAGACAAGGAAGGCTACATGCAGTTTCTGATGGACATCGGTGTGCGCATGGGTAACCGCTCCAAACGCCGGCGCGATGGCGAGCCGGCCTGAGGGCGGCTGGTGAACTTGGGGCGAAGCGGCGGGTCTACCGGGCAATCGATGTGAACAGGAGTACCCGCTTGCCGCCTTTCCGTTCTGCCTTGTGCCTCCTCGCCGCGCTGGCAGTGTTGCCTGCCCAGGCGCGTGATTACAGCTATACCGATGCCCATTTGCATTACGTCGATTTCTTCCAGGAATCCGACGGCATGACCGAACTGCTGGAGCAAATGGATGCGCACAACATTCAGCATGTGATGATCAGCGGTATACCGGTCGCCAAGAAGTGGCATGAGGATGAACCCCGTCGGCCGCGTTATTACGCTGGGGATGATGCAGGGGCCTATTGGTTCAGCGCAACGGATTACATCATCGCGCACGCGCTTGAAAAACTGGATGAAAAGCAGCGGTCGCGTTTTCATCCATTTCTCTCTGGTTTCAACCCCAACGACAAGAACGCCGATGAGCATGTACGCCGCCTGCTGGAAACATATCCAGGCATGTGGCAGGGCATCGGCGAAGTCTTTACCCGCCATGACGACCTGACCGCACTGACCAACAGCGAGACCCCTCGGGCCAACAGCGAGGCCATGGACCGGATCTACTACCTGGCCGCCGAATATGATCTGCCGGTGATGATTCACAGCAACATCACCTCCAAGCGCGAGCGTAACCCGTTGTATCTGCCGGAGCTGGAAGAATCCCTGCGCGACCATCCCCAGGTGCGCTTCATCTGGGCCCATGCCGGGACCAGCAAGGAAATCCATCGTCACCAGGAGAAGTTGAAATTTCTGTTCGACGAAGTGGAGCGGCTGCTCGGGTTGTATCCGAACCTGTATATCGACCTGTCCTGGACCATGCTGGAACCTTATCTGCTGGACGGTGAAGGCGAGCCGGAACCGCGCTGGCTGCAACTGGTCGAGCGCTTCCCGGATCGGTTCATGATCGGCTCGGATGTGGTGGGCAAGTTCGGCAGTCTGGGGGAGTACATGAGCGAGTTCGATGCCTTCCTCGATGCCTTGCCGGAGGCCGTGGCGCACAAAGTGGCGGGGAGCAACTTTCTTGCCATCCTGCCGCGCCAGGAGCGGAATCAGGATAACTGAAGGGGATCGCGGCATCGAACCCGATTCGATGCCGCGACTGGGCTTACCTTGGAAGGGTGAGCTGCGGTGGGTTCTCCCAATAGGCGCACTGGTGGGCAGTACCAAAGGCGCTCTGATCGACCGCGGCCGGGGTCGGGGCGTCCAGCTGCAGGATCTTCCCGCCTGACGTGAGGCGCGGCCATTCCACCGCTTCTGCCGCACCGTCGGTGCCGTTGGGGCCGATGGCCGGATCATCGCCGTATTTGGCGAAGTTGGTCCAGTAGCGGGCCATATGTTCCGCCAGGGCGAGCTGGTCTTCCCCGGCACCACGTTCCTTCAGTGTTTGTTCGGAGCTCAGTACATACTGGATTTCGAACGAATGGGCAGCGCCGAGGGAGATGGGCAGTGGTCCCAGAATGCTTGGGGCGTCGCGGTCGGTGAACCAATAGCCCCAGGTATCCACCTGATCTTCCAGCAGGTTCCATTGGGTATTGTTCGGACAATTGAAGCGCCAGTCAGTACCGATTGCCGAATGGGCGTCTGCGAAGGGTGAAGGGCTGTTCGCCGCGATGCTCTGGTCCAGGTAGTGCTGGCCAATACTACCTGCATCGAGCCTCGGGTCTTCCTGCAACAGTTTGGCGACAGCTGCCCGGTAGCCCGCCAGCGTGGTGAAGTCGGCTCCCTGCTGTACCTCCAGCAAAGTGAACAGCGCACCTTCATCCAGGTTGCTGCCCATCATCACCGGTACCTCGTTGAACTCTCCGCTGGCCAGTGCCTGGTTGATCGACCGGGGCAGCGTTGCGGTATTGGTGACCGGGAGGATATTGCCCGGCTGCGCATCGAGCAGCTCTCGCAC
>DXBL01000223.1 GCA_019116555.1 Candidatus Pseudomonas excrementavium | reverse complement strand
TCGAATGGTGCCTCGGGGGAGAATCGAACTCCCACTCTGTCACCAGAAGCGGATTTTGAATCCGCCGCGTCTACCAATTCCGCCACCGAGGCTTTCTGCAAGCCGCGCGGAGTATACGAACCGTTGAGCGTCCAGGTCAATGCTTTGCGTGGTCGAAAAGGCATATTTCCGCTACCATATGCGCCCTTTTTGTCATCCGCGGATTTCCTCTGTATGCGCGTCAGCGATTTTCAATTCGACCTGCCTGACCGGCTGATTGCCCGGCATCCGCTGGCCGAGCGCCGTGCCAGCCGGCTGTTATGCCTGGATGGGCCGAGTGGCGAGCTGGCGCATCGGCAATTCGCCGACCTGCTGGACTATCTGCGTCCCGGCGATCTGATGGTGTTCAACAATACCCGGGTCATCCCGGCGCGTCTGTTCGGGCGCAAGGAAACCGGCGGGCAGTTGGAGATTCTGGTGGAGCGGGTGCTGGACAGTCGCCGGGTGCTGGCCCATGTGCGTTCGAGCAAGTCGCCGAAGCCGGGCAGCCGCATTCTGCTGGAAGGCGATAGCGCAGCGACCATGCTGGCACGACATGACGCGCTGTTCGAGCTGGAATTCGATGAGCCCGTGCTGCCGCTGCTGGATCGGGTCGGGCATATGCCATTGCCGCCCTACATCGATCGGCCTGATGAAACATCCGACCGTGAGCGTTACCAGACGGTGTATGCACAGCGGGCCGGTGCGGTCGCGGCGCCGACGGCGGGCCTGCACTTCGATAATGAATTGCTGCAGGCCATTGAAGCCAGGGGCGTGGCCACAGCCCAGGTCACTTTGCATGTCGGGGCGGGTACGTTTCAGCCGGTACGGGTTGAACGCATCGAAGATCACCACATGCACAGCGAATGGCTGGAAGTCAGCCAGCAGGTGGTCGAGGCGGTCAACGCCTGCAAGGCGCGTGGCGGCCGGGTGATCGCCGTGGGCACTACCAGTGTGCGGTCACTGGAGAGTGCCGCGCGGGATGGTCAGCTCAAGGCGTTCAGCGGCGATACCGACATCTTCATCTATCCGGGGCGGCCGTTCCATGTGGTGGACGCGCTGGTGACCAATTTCCATCTGCCCGAGTCGACCTTGCTGATGCTGGTATCGGCCTTTGCCGGTTACCGCGAGACCATGGCGGCCTACCGGGCAGCAGTGGAAAACGACTATCGATTCTTCAGTTACGGTGATGCCATGTTCATCACCCGCAATCCGGTTGCCTGCGGGCCCGAGGACGTGCAATGAGTCATATGCAGTTTGAATTATTGGCTACCGACGGCAAGGCCCGTCGTGGCCGGCTGACCTTTCCCCGTGGCGTGGTGGAAACCCCGGCGTTCATGCCGGTGGGCACCTATGGCACGGTCAAGGGCATGCTGCCGCGGGATGTCGAGGACATTGGCGCGCAGATCATTCTGGGGAATACCTTCCACCTGTGGCTGCGCCCGGGTACCGAGGTGATCCGCAAGCACGGCGATCTGCATGACTTCATGCAGTGGCAGGGGCCGATCCTGACCGACTCCGGCGGCTTCCAGGTATTCAGCCTGGGTGCCATGCGCAAGATCAAGGAGGAGGGCGTGTACTTCTCCTCGCCGGTGGACGGCGCCAAGGTGTTCATGGGACCGGAGGAATCGATGCAGGTGCAGCGCGACCTGGGCTCGGACATCGTGATGATCTTCGACGAGTGCACGCCGTACCCGGCCGATCTGGATACAGCCCGACGCTCCATGGAACTGTCGCTGCGCTGGGCGCAGCGCTCGAAGAATGCCCACGAGGGCAATCCGTCGGCGCTGTTCGGCATCGTGCAGGGCGGCATGCATGAAGAGCTGCGCGCCCGCTCGCTGGAGGGGCTGTGCGAGATTGGCTTCGATGGTCTGGCCATCGGCGGGCTGTCAGTCGGTGAGCCGAAAGAGGACATGATCCGTATCCTCGACTATCTGCCGCCACTGATGCCGCCGGAAAAACCCCGTTACCTGATGGGCGTGGGCAAGCCGGAGGATCTGGTGGAAGGCGTGCGCCGCGGGGTGGATATGTTCGATTGCGTGATGCCCACGCGCAATGCGCGCAATGGTCATCTGTTCACCGACACCGGCGTGGTGAAGATCCGCAACGCGGTCCATCGCCATGACGATTCCCCGCTGGACCCGGGCTGCGATTGCTATACCTGCCGTCACTTCACCCGCGCCTATCTGCACCATCTGGACAAGTGCGGCGAGATGCTCGGCAGCATGCTCAATACCATCCATAACCTGCGGCATTATCAACGCGTAATGCATGGTTTGCGCGGTGCGATTCAACAGGGTACATTGACCGCCTTTGTGGATAACTTCTATGCACGTCTCGGCCAGCCGGTACCTCCTCTGGAGGCTTGAATAGCGGTCAGGAAGCCCCATTATTCTTTTCTTGCGACTTTATAAAACAGGAGTTCTACATGAGTTTTTTCATCTCCGAGGCCATGGCTCAAACTGCACCTGGCGCCGCTCCGGCGGGCTTTGATCCGATGAGCATGATCTTTCTGGTCGGCTTCGTGGTCATCTTCTATCTGATGATCTGGCGTCCCCAGGCCAAGCGCGCCAAGGACCACAAGAACCTGATCGGTGGCCTGGGCGTGGGTGATGAGGTCGTGACCGGTGGTGGCATACTCGGCAAAGTGAAGAAGGTTACCGATGAGTTCATCGTGCTGGAAGTGAGCGAAGGTCAGGAGCTGAAGTTCCAGAAGGGAGCCGTCGTTGCGGCGCTGCCCAAAGGCACATTGAAAGCCATCTAACCCTTCCAGACATTGCATCCGGGCGCATTCAGCGCCCGGATCGTTATCGGGCTCTCACATGCTCAACCGTTATCCCCTGTGGAAATATCTGCTTATCGTGGCTGTGCTCGCGCTCGGCCTGATCTACGCCACACCCAATCTCTATCCTGACGATCCAGCTATCCAGATTTCCGGTGCCAGCTCTACCCAGACCATCGAAGAGGGCGACCTGCGGCGCATCGAACAGGCCCTGAACGATGCCGGCATCGAGACCAAGGGTGCCGAGCTCAACAGCAACGCCAGTTCCGGTCTGGTGCGGCTGATCCGCATGTCGGATCAGCTGCCGGCCCAGGACATCGTTCGCCGCACGCTGGGCAACGATTTCGTGGTCGCCCAGAACCTGGCCGCTACGACACCCGATTGGCTGCTGAATATTGGCGCCGGACCGATGAAGCTCGGTCTCGATCTCGCTGGTGGTGTGCACTTCCTGTTGGAAGTGGACATGGAAAAGGCCATCGAAGCCCGTATGAATGTCTATGACAGCGAGCTGCGCACCCTGTTCCGGAATGAGCGTGTTCGCTATCGCAGCCTGCCACAGCAGGGCACTGCGCTGCAGTTCGGTTTTACCGATGAAGCTGAGTTGACTGCAGCCCAGCGCGCCATTGCCGGCAAGTACAATGAATTCCAGGTCACTACGACCAGCCGTGACAATATGGAAGTGCTGCGCCTGGCGTTGACCGATGCCAAGCAGAGCGAAATCCGTAACTACGCGGTAAGCCAAAACCTGACCACGGTACGCAACCGGGTCAACGAGCTGGGTGTGGCTGAACCCCTGGTACAACGCCAGGGTGCCAACCGCATCGTGGTGGAGCTGCCGGGAGTGCAGGATACCGCCGAAGCCAAACGTATTCTGGGCAAGACAGCCAACCTCGAGTTTCGTCTCGCAGCCGAACCGAATGCGGCGCGGGCCACGGTGGAAACCTTCGAATTCCGAGACGGCATGGGTCGCCCGCCGGCGGATATCGAGCGCAGCATCATCCTCACGGGTGATCAGGTTACCGATGCCCAGTCCAACTTCGACGAGAACGGCAACCCGCAGGTCAATATCCGTCTGGATGGCCACGGCGGTGAGTTGATGACCCGTGCGACCCGCAACAATGTCGGTCGCGGCATGGCGGTGCTCTTTATCGAGCAGCGTGAAGTGCCCCGCATGGTACGTCAGGAAGTGGACGGCGTAATGCAGGAAGTGTCGGTGCCAACCTTCGTTGAAGACAAGTCCATCATCAGTCTGGCGACCATTCAGAGCACCCTGGGCAACCAGTTCCGCATCACCGGCCTGGGTTCGCCGGCAGAAGCCTCGGAGCTGGCGCTGCTGCTGCGCGCCGGCGGTCTGGCGGCACCCATGTACTTCGCCGAGGAGCGGACCATCGGGCCGAGCCTGGGTGCGGAGAATATCTCCAGCGGTGTCACTGCGACGCAGATCGGTTTCCTCTTTGTGGTCCTTTTCATGGTGGTGGTGTATCGCGGTTTTGGCGTGCTGGCCAGTATTGCCCTGAGCTTCAACCTTGTGCTGCTGCTGGCGCTGATGTCGTTGCTGGGTGCGACCCTGACCCTGCCGGGTATTGCCGGTATCGTGCTGACCCTGGGTATGGCGGTGGACGCCAACGTGCTGATCTTCTCCCGGATCCGCGAGGAGGTGGCCAATGGGGCTTCCATTCAGCGGGCGGTGCATGAGGGTTTCGACAAGGCCTTCTCGGCGATTCTCGACGGTAACCTGACCACCTTGCTGGTCGGCGTGATCCTGTTCGCCATGGGTACTGGGCCGATCAAGGGCTTTGCGGTAACCCTGTCGCTGGGGATCGTCACCTCCATGTTCAGCGCCATCATGGTCACTCGCGCATTGGTCAACCTGTCTGTCGGCGGGCGCGACCTCAAGAAGTCCTGGAAGCTATGGCTGTGAGGAACAGATCATGATCAATCTTAAAACCATCAATTTCATGCGGCTGCGCAAGGCGTCCTACGTCCTGGCCGCCATCCTGATGATCGGCTCCATTGCATCGCTGGCAGTCAAGCAGCTCAATTTCGGCCTGGATTTCACCGGCGGTGCGCTGGTCGAGCTCAATTACAGTGAGCCGGCTGATCTGGACGCGGTGCGGGCCACTCTGCGTGAGGGTGGCTGGGATGATGCTATCGTGCAGAACTTCGGTGCCAGTACCGATGTCATCATCCGGCTGTCCAGTGATGATTCCGAGCTGGGCAATGAAATCGCTCGCGTGGTAAAGCAGCAGGACGGCAGCGAGGTATCGGTCAAGCGGGTCGAGTTCATCGGGCCGCAGGTCGGCGAAGAATTGCGCGACCAGGGGGGGCTGGGCATGTTGCTCGCGCTGGCGGGGATCCTGGTTTACGTCGGTTTGCGTTTCCAGTTGAAATTTGCCGTGGGTGCGCTCGCTGCGTTGTTGCACGACGTGATCTTCGTGCTGGGGTTCTTTTCCCTGTTAGGTCTGCCGTTCGACCTCACGGTGCTGGCAGCGGTGCTGGCGGTTATCGGGTATTCGTTGAACGACACCATCGTGGTGTTCGACCGAGTGCGTGAGAATCTGCGACTGATGCGCAATGCGGATCTGGAGCACGTCATCAACGTGTCCACCACCCAGACCCTGGCTCGTACCCTGGCGACTTCCATCACTACCTTGCTGGTACTGCTGGCGCTGTACTGGTTCGGCGGTGAAAGCATTCGCGGCTTCGCCCTCGCATTGATCGTCGGTATCGTTATCGGTACCTACTCATCCATCTATGTCTCCAATGGCTTGCTGATCAATATGAAGTTGACCCGCGAGGACCTGATCCCGACGCAGTTGGAAGAGGTCGACGACCGGCCCTGAGTCGATCACGACGCTGAAAAAACCCGACCACCTTGTGTCGGGTTTTTTTATACCCGGATGGCGGTGGAGGGTTTCTCCTCTACGTCATCCTTCGCGAAGGGGAAGGGGTCGCCGACCACGGCGGAACCGGACAGCAAGCTGGATTCTCGGCCTGCGCCGAGAATGACGGAAACAGTAGCTCCTAGAACGAAAAAGGCCGGCCCTGCAGTGCAGGGCCGGCCTTTGATATTACCGGAAGGGCTTCAGCGCTTCATGGATGGCGGCAGGTGCGGCTGAATTGCGGTCAGCACGGCCTTGAAGCATTTCGGGTTGCCGGCCACGACGTGGCCCTTGTCCAGGAAGTGGTTGTCACCGGTGAAGTCACTCAGCAGTCCGCCGGCTTCCTGGATCAGCAGGCTGCCTGCGGCCATGTCCCACTCGGCTAGGCCGAATTCCCAGAAGGCGTCATAGCGGCCGGCGGCCACGTAGGCCAGGTCCAGGCTGGCGGCGCCGCAGCGGCGGATGCCGGCGGTCTGGCCGACCAGGCTGCGGAACATGCCCAGATAATTGTCTAGCGACTCGGTCTGGTCTTCGCGGAACGGGAAGCCGGTGCCGAGCAGGGCGCCCTCCAGGCTCTTGCGACCACTGACGCGCAGGCGTTTGCCGTTGAGCGCGGCGCCGCGGCCGCGGCTGGCGGTGAATTCTTCCTGGCGCACCGGGTCCAGTACCACGGCATGCTCGATGCGGCCCTTGATGCGACAGGCAATACTGACGGCGAAATGCGGTACGCCGCGCAGGAAGTTGGTGGTGCCGTCCAGCGGATCGATGATCCAGACGATGTCCGCACCCTCACCATGACCGGGTTGAAAACCTGATTCTTCGGCATGGATGCCGTGGTCCGGATAGGTCTTGCGGAGTTGCTGAATGATGACCTGTTCCGCAGCCCGATCCACTTCGCTGACGTAATCGTTAGCTTCTTTCTCGCTGACGGTCAGGACATCCAGCCTTTCCATGGAGCGATAAATCAATTCTCCGGCGCTGCGCGCTGCGCGCAGGGCGATGTTCAACATGGGCTGCATACGGGGGCATCTCTGAATGGAAGTACGAAAAGCCGGAAATTATAGCAGACTTGTGGTTGGACATGAAAAAAAGCGTCGTAGTCAGTAGGGGGTCGATTTTAGTAAGATGCAGGGCTCTTCTATCTGCGGTGCAATCCTGGAGTGTTCGTGTTCGACAAAATTCGCGTGGTTCTGGTCAACACCAGTCATCCGGGTAACATCGGCGGCGCGGCGCGGGCCATGAAGAACATGGGGCTGCATCAGTTGGTGCTGGTCGATCCGCAGCGCTTTCCCGATCCTGAAGCGACCTCCCGCGCCTCCGGCGCTGATGACGTGCTGGCCAATGCACGGGTCGTCGCCACGCTGGAGGAAGCACTGGCCGATTGCGTGCTGGTACTCGGCACCAGTGCCCGGGATCGACGCATTCCCTGGCCGGTGGTCGACCCGCGGGAGGCGGCCGATAAGGTGCTGGACCAGCTGGAAGGCGCAGCTGCCGGCCCGATCGCCCTGGTCTTCGGTCGCGAGGATTCGGGCCTGACCAGCGACGAGCTGCAGCGCTGCCAGTTCCATGTGCATATTCCCTCGGATCCGGCCTTCAGCTCGCTGAACCTGGCTACCGCCGTGCAGGTGCTGGCCTATGAGCTGCGCATGCAGAGCCTGCAGCGCCAGGGTCAGCCGACCAAGATGCAGAAGCTCGAAACCACCGCCCTGGACAACGAAATGCCGGCTACCGCTGAGCAGATGGAGCAGTTTTATGCACATTTGCAGCAGGTGCTGGTTGAAATCGGCTTCCTCGACCCCCAGCATCCCAGGAAGCTGATGCCCCGTTTGCGTCGCCTTTACGGGCGTATCCACCCCAATCTCGTCGAGATGAACATTCTGCGCGGCATCTTGACCGAAACCCAGAAAGCCATCGGCGTGCAGGCGTCCGGTGCGCGGAGACGTTAAGCATGCTCGACAGAATGAAGGAAGATATCGCCAGCGTATTCCATCGCGATCCGGCGGCCCGCAACAAGCTCGAAGTGCTGTTCTGCTACCCCGGCCTGCATGCCATCTGGTTCCACCGTCTGGCCCATTGCCTGTGGGTGCGCGATGCCCGCCTGCTGGCGCGCATGGTGTCCAACCTCGGGCGCTGGTTGACGGGTATCGAGATTCACCCGGGCGCCAGGGTCGGACGGCGCTTTTTCATCGACCATGGCATGGGCGTAGTGGTGGGCGAGACCGCGGAGATCGGTAATGACGTCACCCTGTACCAGGGCGTGACCCTCGGCGGCACCAGCTGGAACAAGGGCAAGCGTCATCCGACCCTGGAAGATGGCGTGGTGGTGGGCGCCGGTGCCAAAGTGCTCGGCCCCTTCACCGTCGGCAAGGGCGCCAAGATCGGCTCCAACGCCGTGGTCACCAAGGCGGTGCCGGCCGGCGCCACGGCGGTGGGTATACCGGGGCGGATCATCGTCAAGGACGAGCCCGCCACGGAGCAGCAGGTCAAGCGCCAGGCCATGGCCGAGAAAATCGGTTTCGATGCCTATGGCGAAACCCGTGATATGCCTGACCCGGTTGCCCGCGCCATCGGCCTGATGCTCGATCACATGCATGCGGTCGACGGTCGTATCGAAGGGATGTGCCAGGCCCTGAACGAGCTGGGCAGTGATTACTGTGCCCGCGACCTGCCGAAACTGGATACCGAGGATTTTGAAGCGCTCATGGATGATGTGGAGCCCGAGCCGACCAGGCCGGACGATGACGTGCCTGCACCGCGCTGAGATACTGCCATGAAATTGCCTATCTATCTGGACTACGCTGCCACCACGCCGGTCGACCCGCAGGTGGCGGAAAAGATGTGCGCCTGCCTGACCATGGACGGCAATTTTGCCAACCCGGCCTCGCGCTCGCACCTGTATGGCTGGCAGGCCGAGGAAGCAGCCGAGCTGGCACGGCGACAGGTCGCTGATCTGGTTGGCGCCGATCCCCGGGAAATCGTCTGGACCTCGGGCGCCACCAAATCCGATAACCTGGCGATCAAGGGCGCAGCCCGGGCCTTTGCCGAGCGTGGCCGGCATATCGTTACCTCGCAGATCGAGCACAAGGCGGTG
>DXBL01000222.1 GCA_019116555.1 Candidatus Pseudomonas excrementavium | reverse complement strand
GCGCTGGACAAGGTTGTGCTTAAACTGCGGCGTGAGGGAATTCAGGTAGAGGTGTTGGGGATGAATGAGGCCAGCGCCACTATCGTGGATCGCTTCGGTGAGCATGACAAGCCGGCTGCGGTCCAGCAGATCATGGACTGAGAAAGGTTGGAGGCGCAGCTCCCGGCTACGCCTCCGCCACTAGCCAATCACGTTCAGGACAGGGCAGCCAGCGCCTTGTCGTAATTCGGCTCGTCGCCGATCTCGGATACCAGTTCGCTGTACAGCACCTTGTCGTTCTCATCCAGCACCACTACCGCACGGGCAGCCAGGCCGGCCATGGGGCCGTTCTCGATGGCCACGCCGTAGTTACGGATGAACTCGCCGCCGCGCAGGGTCGACAGGTTCACCACGTTTTCCAGTCCTTCAGCGGCGCAGAAACGCTTCTGGGCAAAAGGCAGGTCCGCCGAGATGCACAACACTACGGTGTTGGGCAGGCTGCCGGCCGTGCTGTTGAAGGTGCGCACCGAGGTGGCGCAGGTTGGGGTGTCCACGCTGGGGAAGATGTTCAGGATCTTGCGTTTGCCGGCGAACGCCGACAAATCCTTATCAGACAGATCCAGGCCAACCAGGCTGAATGCCGGAGCATTGTCGCCGACGGAGGGGAATTGACCGCCAACGGTAATCGGGTTGCCATGCAGTGTAACGTTCGACATTTGAAACTCCTTCAGTCACAAGTGATGCATCAGAAATCGATGCGGTAGAAAAAATCCAGGGAGCTGGCCAGGCCGCCGACGGCTTCCAGATACAGGCGCTTGGTCAGATCGTAACGCACGGCCAACCGGTTTGTCTGTTCGAACACCCCTACACCATAGCGCAGACTCAATTTTTCGGTGAGATAACCGGTGGCCACCACGCTGGTGGTCAGGCCGCTGCCTTCGGTATCCAACTGGAAGTCATCGATGCCGAGCGACCCGGCAATGTTCTTCGCCAGCGGCGTGCTGCCGGCCATGCCCAGGGCCAGCGCTGCCTGCCCCAGCACGTTGCTGTCACCGGTATCGGCACCCAGCGGACGTCCGAGGATCAGGTAGGCCAGCGCTTGCTCCTGGGCCATGGTCGGCTCGGAGAAGACCTCGGATATGGGCGCATCGGCCTGGCCGGTCAGGCGCAGCCCGGCGATGACATCATCGACCCGGCGAATGGCTTCGATATCCAGATAGGGCTTGCTGATCGGTCCGGCGAACAGGATCTGCGCCCTGCGCAACTCCAGCCGCTGGCCGTAGCCGCGGAAACGGCCATCCAGAATGTTCAGGTTGCCTGCGGCGGTCATGTTTTCACGCACATGAAGCTGACCACTGAGCCGGCCGGTGAGACCGAAGCCGCTGAAATTCAGCTGATCGCCGATAAGCAACTGGATGCCCATGCTGATGCCCAGCGGCAGGGATTCTTCCATCTCTTCGGTAGTGCCGACGATTTCCGCATCCGGCGACACCCGGACGGCGGCCGGCGGCAGCTCACGCACGGTGATGTCGCCCTCGGGAATCGCGATGATGCCGGTAAGTGCGAGGTTGTTGTCAGCCAGGCCGATATGCAGATCCGGGCTGGCCAATAGATCGGCGTAGGGATCGACGCGGATCGGCAGGTCAGTGCCGGTCAGGCTGATATCCACGGCCAGGTCCGGTGCCCAGGCGGCGGTCCCGGCGAGCCGGCCCTGCCCTTCCCCGCTCTGCCACTGCCCATCGATCACCGCCTGCTGGCCGGTGATGCCCACCTGCACCCGCAATTGCTCGAAGCTGACCGGCAGTTCCGGTCCGCTGATTTCACCATTTGTCAGCAGAATATCGCCTTCTACCAATGGCTCGGTAAGCGTCCCGGCCAGGGTGCCGCGGCCAATCAGGTCGCCACCGAGGGTGTCAACCTGCGGCAGGAATGGACGCAAAATATCCAGTTGCACCTCACGCAGATCGAAGCGCCCATCGAGGCGCTGGGCGCCGCCGGGATCGGCAATATCGGCCTGCACATCCAGGTTGCCGAGCCCTTCACTGACCAGCTGCAGCCGGCTACGCGCCTGGTCGGGGTCGAGCTGGGCAGTGAATTCCAGGTTTTCATAGGGGAAGGTCAGCTGCTGGTCCGGGTTGCTCACTCTCAGCTCACCGTTTCGGCTGCTGACAACGACATTGGCTCGGGGCTCGGCACCCACTGCCTGACGGAATTGCGCCTCGGCATTGAGCGTCGCATCCCAGATCAGATCATCGGGCAGCCATTCCTGCAGCGAGGCCAGTGGGAAGTTGTCCAGCCTGAGATTCACCTGCCGGTCGGGCATCAGGCGTTGTTCGCCAATGAAACAGAGCTGACTCTGCAGATGGCTCCAGCAATGGGCGCCGAGACGCAGCTCGCCATTGGCCAGGCGATAGCTCAGGACCGCAGGGTCATTCAGTTGCCAGACCATCTCCTCAGCGGCGATGCTGGCATCGCGCAACTGGCCCTGCCAGCGCTCATCGTTCAGGCTGCCGGTCAGACGGGTATCCAGGTCCACCATGCCGCCCTGCAGATCCACCGCCAACTGGTGCGACGCCCGGGTGCCGTCCAGCACCAGGCTGAGGTCACCCAGTCGGGTATCACCGTTGCGCAGGCGGGTGGCCGAGAGGGTCAGATTACCGGGTAGCTGATCATTGAGCGTGACCCGACCATCAGCTGTCAACGCCGCCAGGCCGAACTCGGCATAGCCGATCCGTTCACCTTGCAGCGCCAAGGTCACGGTCGGCTGGTTTGCCGACCCCGAGGCCCGGGCATTGCCCACCAGGCTGCCGGACAGGCCCGGCCACAGCGTCGCCATGTGCGCCAGATTGATATCGAAACGGCCTTCGACGTTCTGCCCCCAATGTCCTGCGCCATTGATGCGGTTGTCGCCCTGACGCAGTTCCAGCCCGGTGACCTGCCAACCATCCTCGGCGCTGGCCACGGCGCCGGACAGGGCCAGCGGTTGGCGCCGCAGGGTGCCGCTCAGGTCCCAGTCGGCGTTGAGCTGCAGCTCCTCGTTGCGGATACTGCCGGAGCTGGTTATCGGGCCGTTGAGTGAGCCGGGCAGCTCGGCCACGAACATCTGGGGATTGAGCTCTTGCAACAGCAAGCTGACGTCCCAGGCGATGCCGTTGAGCAGATTCAGCGCTGCTTCACCGGTGAGGCTGCCTTGCTCTGTGGTCAGCGCCAGGGGGGCGATATCGATATGTTCCGGCGTGCCGCTGAGGGCCAGCTGCAGATCGGCCTCCTGCTCGCCCACCCCGCCGAGTTGCGCCTGCAGTGCCGCGTCGAAGGCCATATCCCGCAGATTCGCATCGAGCGTCAGCTGGTGTACTTCCACCGGGCCGATATCCTGCGGATACAGCCATTGCCACGGAAACTGCTGCATGGCGAGCTGCGCATCGGCAGTGAGCACGTCGGACCAGCCGGCATTGGCAGTGAGCCTGAGTTCGCGTTCCGGTTGCTCGGCCACACCCAGGTGCAGGTTCAGGTCGGACACGCCGGTAGTGCGGGCCAGACCGTGCAGGTTCAGGTCGATCCTGCCACCCTCGCCCGGCAGATGGCTGGCGGCCTGCAGTGCGATGCCTTCCTCCAGGTCGCCGGCCAGGTTCACCACCAGGTCATTCAGGGTCAGGCTGGGTGGCAGGGATTCCAGGGCCAGAAAGGACTCACCGCGCCACTGGGCCGTCAGCGGCAGCTCCGCCGCCAGCGGCTGGATGTTGGCGGTCAGCACGCCGGGCAGATAGCCGCTGCTGTGTGCTTCCAGCTGCAGCTGCGCAACGCTGCCGCCGAGGCGGGCTTGCAGCTGCCAGGAACGATCATCCACCGGCGGCAAGGTCAGTGCGCTCGTTACGCGCAACGGCCAGTCGCCGCTCATGCGCAGATCGCCCTCCAGATCCCAGGTCAGATCAGGTCCCTGGCCAGTGAAGTGGCTGATATGCAACTGGTCGTCGCTGAGCTGGGCCTGCAGGGATATATCGCGGAGCAGGGCTTCTTCTCCGCCGTTCACCCATACCTGACCGATGCGCGCTTCCTGCAGTTGTACGCCCAGCGGCAGTCGGACCTCCGGCAGGGTGATGTTCTGCCGCGGCTCGTCCGGCTCATCCGTCGGGGTAGTCCGCACATCAATGCGCTCCGCCGCGAGCAGGTCGATGCACAGGCGTTTACCCCGCAGGCATCCTGGTGACCAGGCCAGTTCCAGCTCGTCGATGGTCAGCTCGATACCCGTGTCGCGCCAGGTGACCTGGGAAAAGTACCAGCCCTGCCATAGCTGGCCGCTGCTGAATTCCAGTTGCAGGCGCGGTTCCAGCTCCGACAGTTTGCTGAACAGCCAACGGTTGGCTCCTTCACTGGACAGCACGGCCAACAGAATCGCCACCAACAGCAGCGGGACCACTAGCAGTATGAGCAATCCGCGCAACAGCGCCTTGAGTAGAAAACCCGTCACAGTTCGGCACCCATGGAGAAATGTATGCGAAAGCCTTCATCAGGATCGCTCATCGATCTGGCCAGATCCAGGCGGATGGGGCCGACCGGGGATACCCAGCGGATACCCACACCGGTACTGGTCTTCATTGGATCTTCCCAGCTATCTACCGCGTTACCGTGGTCGACGAACACCGCCGCCCGCCACTTGGGTCGGAATTCGTATTGATACTCGGCGCTGGTCGCCAGCAGATAACGCCCACCTATGCGCTCGCCGGTCTCGTCGGTGGGTGCCAGGGTGCGGTAGTCATAACCCCGTACGCTCTGATCACCCCCGGCGAAGAAGCGCAGTGACGGTGGTACGCTGGAGAAGCCGTTGCTGGCAATACCGCCGACCTGGGCGCGGGTCAGGAAACGATGATTGTCCCATAGGGTGTACAACCCTTTTGCGGCCAGGTTCAGACGCACGAAGTCGATGTCGGACAGGACGCCGGCCTTGGCGCCCTGCAGATCCATCATCAGACTGTAGCCTCGGGTGGGGTCCATGGTGTTGTCGCTGACGGTACGCTGAAAGCCCAGGCTGGGGATCAGCAGAGTGCTGCGGCCGGAGTCGTCACCCAGGGAGTAGCGTTCCTGCTCCAGGCGCAGGCCGATGCTGCGGTTCCAACCGTTGTCCAGACGCCGTTGCAACAGACCACCGATCACCATGCTCTGGCTTTCGGTGTCATCGATATCCTCACGCTGCCAGCCGGAGAAAAAACGCAGGTGGCTGGACTGCGGTGGCGTGAGCGGGATCTGGTACCAGGACGACACCTTCTGCCGCGGCGCGGATATCTCCAGCTCGGCACCGCGGCTGTGGCCGCGGGAGTTGAGCCAGTGCTGCGTCCAGTCGGCTTTCACCCGCGGCCCCACGTCGGTGGAAAAGCCGCCACCGAAGCCCAGTGAATGAGGTTTGCGCGCCTGGAGTTCGGCACGCACCGGAATGACCCCGTCGACCGCCAGATCGGCCGGCGCGGTGACCTGTACCGCCTCGAAGTAGCCACTGGCCAACAGCTCACGGTTGAACTCGGCAATCAGGTCCGCTTCGTAGGGCACGCCATAGCGAAAGGGCACCATACGTTGCAGCAGATCAAGGTCGAAAGGGGTTTCGGAAAAGCTTACCTCGCCGAGACTGTAGCGCTCGCCGGT
The DNA here is from genome assembly GCA_019116555.1 of Candidatus Pseudomonas excrementavium. GTDB lineage: Bacteria > Pseudomonadota > Gammaproteobacteria > Pseudomonadales > Pseudomonadaceae > Halopseudomonas > Halopseudomonas excrementavium. Next base: position 7,294 of record DXBL01000222.1, on the reverse strand, counting down.
CTCATAACGCAGGATGATGTCGGCCAGATTGTCTTCCACATCGATCAGCAGCCGGTTTTCCAGGAACTCGGCGGAAAAATAGCCGTGCTGCAAGGCCTGATTCTGGAGCAGGCTCTTGGTGTCCTCATAATGGCCATGGTGCAATTGCGCACCGGGCATCAGGTGGCGGCTGCGCGGGAAGTTGAAATAGTCCGCATCCTGCCCCGCTCCGCTCACCTCCAGGGTGACGCTGTCCAGTCGCACAGGTTCGCCCAGGGTCACTTCCAGCACCAGTACCGGGTCGGTGTCTTCACCGGTGACCCGCGGGCGCACCCGGGCATGGTAATAGCCCAGCGCCTGCAGCGCGCTGATCGCCTGTTCACGGCTGGAGCGGGCCAGCCGCCACATGGCTTCCCGGCTGGGAGCGGTAACCGGCCCAATGAAGGCTTCGATGTTTCTGCGGGCCGCGTCGTTGCGCGGCTCGACCTGAACCTCGAGCTCCGCACGGGCAATCGTGGTGAAAAGCAGTAGAGCCAGCAATATGGAAAGACGGACCATGTTCTGTTCCAGCATCAAAATGGCATCGTGGTTCAGCGTTTCCTAACCTGCCGGACGGGTTGATGCGGCCAACTTGCCGCCGGGGAATGCTAACATGCAGACCGCTTCTGGCCGATACGCATTCCGGCTTTTCCGTTTTCTTCAGGATAGGAATTTTGATGAAAGTTGTCTCGTTCAATATCAACGGCTTGCGCGCCCGACCTCACCAGTTGCAGGAACTGGTCAATAAACATTCGCCCGATGTCATAGGTCTGCAGGAAACCAAGGTGGATGATCCGGCATTTCCGCTGGAGTCGGTTCAGGCGCTGGGCTATCACGTGCACTTCCACGGCCAGAAAGGCCATTACGGCGTGGCGCTGCTGACCCGGGAAGAGCCGTTGTGGGTACGCAAAGGGTTGCCCGATGACGGCGAAGAAGCGCAATGCCGCATGATCAGTGCCGCCCTGCCCTGCGCCGATGGCACGCCACTGATTGTTTTCAACGGCTATTTCCCCCAGGGAGAAAGTCGCGCCCACCCGATCAAGTTTCCCGCCAAGACCCGGTTCTACGCCGACCTGCAGGCGCACCTGGAGCGGGACTTTTCCGCCGACCAGCGGATCGTGGTGATGGGGGATCTGAATATTTCGCCGCAGGACTGCGACATCGGGATCGGCGAAGCCAATGCCAAGCGCTGGTTGCGCACCGGCAAGTGCAGCTTTCTGCCCGAAGAGCGCGAATGGCTGCAACGGCTCAAGGACTGGGGGCTGGTCGATACCTTCCGGCATAGGAATCCCGAGGTAGATGATCGGTTCAGCTGGTTCGACTATCGCAGTCGCGGCTTCGAAGATGAGCCCAAGCGTGGTCTGCGCATCGACCTGGTCATGGCCAGCCGTGGTTTGATCGACCAATGCGTCGATACCGGCATCGACTACGACATCCGTGCCATGGAGAAACCCTCGGACCATGCACCGGTATGGGCCAGCTTCAGCATCTGAGGCAATGAATCAGCGAAGCCATCGCCGGCTCCGCTGATTCGCGGCTGATCAGGCCATCTCTTCTTCCGGCACATCCAGTACCAGTTCACCGTCACGCAGGGTGACATGCACGGTACCGCCATGCTCGGCCAGATCGCCGAACAGGATCTGCTCCGCCAGCGGCCGTTTGATTCGATCCTGGATCAAGCGTGCCATGGGCCGCGCACCCATCAGCGGATCGTAGCCATGCTCCACCAGCCAGTTGCGGGCATCCTCGTCCACGTCCAGCAGCACATGCTTGTCTTCCAACTGGGCCTGCAGTTCGGTGAGGAACTTGTCCACCACGAACTTGACGCTGTCGTGACTGAGTCGGCCGAACTGGATAATGGCATCCAGGCGGTTGCGGAACTCCGGCGTAAAGGTCTTCTTGATCACTTCCCCGGCGTCGCTGGTGTGATCCTGGGTGGTGAAACCGATCGACGAGCGAGCCATGGACTCCGCCCCGGCGTTGGTGGTCAGCACGATGATGACGTTGCGGAAGTCCGCCTTGCGGCCGTTGTTATCGGTCAGGGTGCCGTGGTCCATGACCTGCAGCAGCAGGTTGAAGACTTCCGGATGGGCCTTCTCGATCTCGTCCAGCAGCAGCACACAATGGGGCGTCTTGTTGATCGCCTCGGTGAGCAACCCGCCCTGATCGAAGCCGACGTAACCGGGAGGCGCACCGATCAACCGGGACACGGTATGCCGTTCCATGTACTCGGACATATCGAAGCGCAGCAGCTCCACCCCCAGGCTCTTGGCCAGTTGGCGGGTCACCTCGGTCTTGCCCACCCCGGTCGGGCCGGCGAACAGGAATGAGCCCACCGGCTTGTCTGCGGATTTCAGCCCGGCGCGGGACAGCTTGATCGCCGTACTGAGCGCGTCGATGGCCTGGTCCTGACCGAACACCACCAGCTTCAGGTCGCGTTCCAGGTTCTTCAGCAGTTCCTTGTCACTGGTGGACACATGCTTGGGCGGAATTCGCGCGATCTTCGCGACGATGGCTTCCACCTCGGGCACATCGATGCACTCGGGCCGTTCATCCTGCGGCTTCAGGCGCTGGTAGGCACCCGCCTCGTCAATCACGTCGATGGCCTTGTCCGGCATGTGCCGATCGTTGATATAACGGTCGGCCAGTTCCGCCGCCGCCTTCAGCGAATCGTCGGTGTAGCGGATACCGTGGTGATCCTCGAAGCGGCTGCGCAGCCCCTTGAGAATCTGGATGGTGTCGCTGACCGACGGCTCGGCTACGTCCACTTTCTGGAAACGCCGCGCCAGGGCCCGGTCCTTTTCGAAGATGCCGCGAAATTCCTGGAAGGTGGTCGAGCCGATGCAACGGATTTCACCCGAAGACAACAGCGGTTTGAGCAGGTTGGACGCATCCATCACGCCGCCGGAGGCAGCCCCGGCGCCGATGATGGTATGGATTTCGTCAATGAACAGGATCGCCTGCGGGCGCTTCTTCAGCGCCTTGAGCAATGCCTTGAAGCGCTTCTCGAAATCCCCCCGGTACTTGGTACCGGCCAGCAGCGCGCCGAGATCCAGCGAATAGACCACCGCCTCGGTGAGGATGTCCGGCACCTCACCATCGACGATGCGCTTGGCCAGGCCCTCGGCGATGGCGGTCTTGCCGACACCAGCTTCACCGACCAGCAGCGGGTTGTTCTTGCGCCGCCGCACCAGGATTTGGGCCACCCGCTCGACTTCTGCGGCACGGCCGACCAGCGGATCGATCCGCCCCAGGCGCGCCTGCTCGTTCAGGTTGCTGGCGTAGGACTCCAGGGGGTTGTTGGCGGCAACCGCCTCGCCTCCCTCTTCGTCGATATTCTCCTGCTCGGCCTGCAGGCCTTCGCTATCGTCTGCCACCTTGGAGATGCCATGGGAGATGAAATTGACGATATCGATACGGGCAATGTGTTGCTGCTTGAGGAAAAACACCGCCTGGCTTTCCTGCTCGCTGAAGATCGCCGCCAGCACGTTGGCCCCGTTGACTTCGCCCTTGCCGGAGCTCTGGACGTGAAACACGGCGCGCTGCAGCACACGCTGGAAGCCCAGCGTGGGTTGGGTCTCGCGCTCGCTGTCCTGGCTCGGAATCAGCGGTGTGGTGGAGTCGATGAACTCGGTCAGTTCGCGACGCAGCCGATCCATGTCCGCACCGCAGGCACGCAGTACGGCCACGGCGGCCTGGTTGTCGAGCAAGGCCAGCAGCAGGTGCTCGACAGTCATGAATTCGTGGCGTTTGCTACGGGCATCCTTGAACGCCAGGTTCAGGGTGATCTCCAGATCTCGATTAAGCATACTGCCCCCTCATCTGCGACTTAGGTCGCTTTGTTACGCTTCGCGTTCTATCTGACACATCAATGGGTGCTGACATTCCCTGGCATATTCATTTACCTGAGCCGCCTTGGTCTCGGCAATGTCCCGAGAATAGACCCCACATACGGCTCTACCCTCAGTATGGACCCTGAGCATGATCTGTGTAGCCTTTTCCCGATTCAGCATGAAAAAGACCTCCAAAACCTCCACGACGAAGTCCATCGGTGTGTAGTCGTCGTTGAGCATGATGACCTGGTAGCGCGCGGGCGGCTGCAGCTCCGGCTTGCCGGTCTGCACCGCCAGACCGTCGTCTTCCTCGTGCTCTGGTTGTCCCGGCCCTTGCATGAACGTTAGTTGAATTTCCATCGTTGCAAATATCTTTTGATCACTGGTGGATGTCAGGCTACAGACAAAATGTGCACTGGTACACAGCTTGCCAGCACTCGCCTTGACTTATCTCGATTCAATGTTAATAAGTGTAACAAGCCTGATACGCAATACGTCATTTCCCGATATTCCGTGTCATGTGAGGTCACAGCGGGATTCACTACCCATAAGTATGGGGACAGCAGAGGAATGCAGTATGGAGATTGGTAAGGTCAAATGGTTCAACAATGCCAAGGGCTATGGTTTTGTGCTAGCCAATGGTCGCAATGAAGACCTTTTTGCCCACTACTCAGCTATCCAGATGGATGGGTACCGAACGCTCAAGGCAGGCCAGCCTGTACAGTTCGACATCATCCAGGGTCCGAAGGGCCTGCATGCAGTCAATATCCAGGCCGTTGGTGAGCCAGTGTGCAAGCCGGCTGGCATGACCGAAGCGGCTGAGGTGGAGACACTTGTTTAACTGATACCTGCCCGCGTGTTCCTCGCTGTACCGGGCATCCTTACACAAACAAGCCGGCATTTGCCGGCTTGTTTGTTGCTGCTTCCGAAACGCGCGAATTACATCGCAGCGATCAGGTCATCACCGAACTCGGAGCACTTGCGCAGAGTTGCACCGTCCATCAGACGCTCGAAGTCATAGGTAACGGTCTTGTTGGCGATGGCGCCTTCAGTACCTTTGATGATCAGATCGGCGGCTTCTACCCAACCCATGTGACGCAGCATCATTTCTGCGGACAGGATCAGCGAACCGGGGTTGACCTTGTCCTGACCGGCGTACTTGGGTGCAGTACCGTGGGTCGCTTCGAACATGGCAACCGAGTCGGACAGGTTGGCACCCGGAGCGATACCGATACCGCCCACTTCCGCCGCCAGGGCGTCGGACAGGTAGTCACCGTTCAGGTTCAGGGTAGCGATGACGTCGTACTCGGCCGGGCGCAGCAGGATCTGTTGCAACATGGCGTCGGCGATGGCGTCTTTCACCACGATGTTCTTGCCGGTGTTCGGATTCTTGAACTGCATCCACGGGCCGCCGTCCAGCAGCTCGGCACCGAACTCGTCACGGGCCACTTCGTAGCCCCACTCCTTGAAGGCACCTTCGGTGAACTTCATGATGTTGCCCTTGTGCACGATGGTCACGGAGCTACGATCGTTGTCCACGGCGTATTGCAGAGCCTGGCGCATCAGGCGCTTGGTGCCCTGCTCGGAAACCGGCTTGATACCGATACCGCAACCTTCGGTGAAGCGGATCTTGGTAACGCCCATTTCCTCGGTGAGGAACTTGATGACCTTCTCGGCTTCCGGGGAACCTGCCTTCCACTCGACACCCGCGTAGATGTCTTCGGAGTTCTCACGGAAGATGACCATGTCGACATCACCGGGGTTCTTGACCGGGCTGGGTACGCCGGTGAACCAGCGAACCGGACGCTGGCAGACGTACAGGTCCAGCTGCTGGCGCAGAGCTACGTTCAGGGAGCGGATACCGCCGCCTACTGGCGTGGTCAGGGGGCCCTTGATGGAAACAACGTAGTCCTTGACTGCGTGCAGGGTTTCTTCGGGCAGCCAGGTGTCCTGATCATAGACCTGGGTGGCTTTCTCGCCGGCGAATACTTCCATCCAGGAGATCTTGCGCTTGCCACCGTAGGCTTTTTCCACGGCTGCATCGACTACCTTGATCATGACCGGGGAAATATCAACGCCGATGCCGTCACCTTCGATGTAAGGAATGATCGGGTTGGCAGGAACATTCAGGGTGAAGTCGGCGTTGACGGTAATTTTGTCGCCGCTCGCCGGCACCTGGATCTTTTGGTATCCCATTTTTGACTCCGTTGTGTGTCGTTGTCAGTGAAGACCCGGACGGTTGGTCCGAATCGGAAGAATACGGTTTGGTGGGCCGTATTGTTGTAGTTTTCCTACAAAAAGTCACGCACTTTCATCATGTTCGCTCTTATCTACCGGAAGAATAGTCTTCCTCGGGGAGTCGCTGATAGAACGATGACGGTATTTTGTAGTGGGACTACATTTCCACTACAGGTCAGAGCGCTCTTCGCATCCTAGCCCTTTTTTCATCCAATTCCAGCCCCCTGCATCCCCGCGGCCGCTGCGTTTCATCGCAGCCATTCACCGAACGGCCGGTTTACGGTACCCTATCGGCCTGAATCGGGAGTCAAACATGCGCTTTTTACCTCACGTTACCGTCGCCACCATCGTCGAAGATCGCGGCCGGTTTCTCATGGTTGAGGAAGTCAGCAACAATCGTGTTGTATTCAATCAGCCTGCCGGGCATTTGGAAGCAGACGAAAGTCTGATACAGGCTGCTTATCGCGAAACCCTGGAAGAAACCGCCTGGACCGTGGAAATCACCGGGCTCACCGGAGTCTACCTGTTCCGCGGCGAGAACGGCGTCACCTACCAGCGTACCTGTTTCATCGCGCAGCCCATCGCTCATCAGCCCGACCTGCCGTTGGATGACGGTATCGTGCGGGCGCACTGGCTGACGCTGGAGGAAATCGCGGGGCTGGGCGAGCAACTGCGCAGTCCCATGGTGCTCGAATGCCTCACCGACTATCTGAATAAACCGCGGTATCCACTGGATCTGATTCGTTGACATGAGTACGCAAACCAAAACGCCCAGCCAGACCCGGGTCATTGTCGGCATGTCCGGCGGGGTCGATTCCTCCGTCTCTGCGGCCCTGCTGCTCGAACAGGGCTATCAGGTCGAGGGGCTGTTCATGAAGAACTGGGATGAGGACGACGGCACCGAATACTGCACCGCCCGCGAAGACCTGGCCGACGCCCAGGCAGTGTCCGATCGCCTGGGTATCAAGCTGCACACGGCCAATTTCGCCGCGGAATACTGGGACAACGTGTTCGAGCATTTCCTGGAAGAATACAAGGCCGGACGGACGCCGAACCCCGATATCCTCTGTAACCGGGAAATCAAGTTCAAGGCGTTCCTGGATTATGCATTGATGCTGGGGGCGGATCTGATCGCCACCGGTCATTACACCCGCCGTGCCGAGCGCGATGGCCAGACACTGTTGTTGCGTGGGCTGGATGCGAAC
>DXBL01000221.1 GCA_019116555.1 Candidatus Pseudomonas excrementavium | reverse complement strand
CTTCCGCCCCAGCCCGGCGCCCTGGTTTGCCGACATCGAGGTCGGGACCGATGAGCAGGGCCGGGTGATCGCCCCCGAGCAGGCGCGGTACAAGTTCCAGACCAGCAACCCCAAGGTCTTTGCCGGCGGTGACATGGTGCGCGGGTCAGACCTGGTGGTCACGGCAATCTGGGAAGGGCGGCAGGCGGCTGAGGGGATTCTGGATTATCTTGAGGTTTGATGTGGGTTTGAGGCTCGATGGTGTCATCCCTGGCATCAAACGGTCCGCGAAGCCAGGCCATCGACAATCCTGCAACTTCTCCGGTGCTGATGGTTTGAACTCTTGATATGAAACTTTCCCCCTTGCACACCGTCATCCTTCGCGAAGGCGAAGGATCCACCGCCACTCCGAATCAGACGGCACGCTGGATCCTCGGCCTGCGCCGAGGATGACGGGCTGATAGTCGCCCGCCGCGCCCCTTTGCCGCACCGCCCCTTATCTTCCCCGCGAGAACGGTTACAATGGCTGCATTTACGCCACTGGATACCGATTTCATGTCTGAATTGAAGAATGACCGTTTTCTGCGTGCGCTGATGCGCCAGCCCGTTGATGTCACCCCCGTGTGGATGATGCGTCAGGCGGGCCGCTACCTGCCTGAGTATCGCGCTTCCCGCGCCCGTGCCGGCGACTTCATGGGGCTGTGCATGAACCCGGAGATGGCCTGCGAAGTGACCCTGCAGCCGCTGGAGCGCTACCCATTGGACGCAGCCATCCTGTTTTCCGACATCCTGACCATTCCCGACGCCATGGGCCTGGGCCTGCACTTCGAGACCGGCGAAGGTCCGAAATTCCGCAAGCGCATCGATACTCTCGCAGACATCGAAGCCCTGCCGATTCCGGACCCGCGTCAGGATCTGGGTTATGTCATGGATGCGGTCAGCACCATTCGTCGCGAACTCAATGGCCGCGTACCGCTGATCGGCTTCTCCGGCAGCCCCTGGACCCTGGCGACCTATATGGTCGAAGGCGGCTCTTCCAAGGACTTCCGCAAGATCAAGGCACTGATGTATGACCAGCCCGAAGCGGTGCACCTGCTGCTGGACAAGCTGGCCCAGTCGGTCACCAGCTACCTGAACGAGCAGATCAAGTCCGGCGCCCAGGCGGTGCAGATCTTCGATACCTGGGGCGGCAACCTGTCTGCCGACGCTTATCAGAAGTTCTCCCTGGCCTACATGCGCAAGATCATCAGTGGTTTGATCCGCGAGCATGATGGCCGTCGCGTGCCGGTAATCGTGTTCACCAAGAACGGTGGTCTGTGGCTGGAAAGCATTGCCGACTGCGGCGCTGACGGGGTTGGGCTGGACTGGACCATGGACATCGGCGTGGCCCGTTCGCGGGTGGGTTCCAAGGTGGCGCTGCAGGGCAACATGGACCCGACCGTGCTGTATGCCAATCCGCAGGCCATCCGCGACGAGGTGGCGCGTATCCTGGCCAGCTACGGTAAGGGCACCGGCCACGTATTCAACCTCGGCCATGGCATCACCCCGGAAGTGGACCCGGCCCATGCCGGCGCGTTCATCGAGGCGGTGCATGAGCTGTCGGCCAAGTACCATGATCCGAATGCAGTCGTCACTGGCTGATCAGACAGAAGGGAGAAAACAATAATGAAGCTTGAAACCCTGGCATTACATGCTGGATACAGCCCGGACCCGACTACCAAGTCGGTTGCGGTGCCGATCTATCAGACCACCTCGTACGCGTTCGACAGCACCCAGCACGGCGCTGATCTGTTCGACCTGAAGGTGCCTGGTAACATCTACACGCGGATAACCAACCCGACCAACGCGGTGCTGGAAGAGCGGGTGGCGGCACTGGAAGGCGGGGTTGGGGCATTGGCGGTAGCGTCTGGCATGGCAGCGATCACCTATGCGATCCAGACCATTGCCGGGGTGGGCGACAATATTGTTTCCACCGCCAAGCTGTATGGCGGTACCTACAACCTGTTCGCCCACACGCTGCCGCGCCAGGGGATCGAGGTTCGTTTTGCGCCGCATGATGATATCGCTGCCATGGAAGCGTTGATCGATGAGAACACCAAGGCGGTGTTCTGCGAATCGATCGGCAACCCGGCGGGCAATATCATTGATCTTCAGGCATTGGCCGATGCCGCGCATCGTCACGGTGTGCCGCTGATCGTCGACAACACGGTGGCAACGCCAGTGCTGTGCCGGCCCTTCGAGCACGGTGCGGATATCGTGGTGCATGCCCTGACCAAGTATATCGGCGGTCACGGCAACAGCCTGGGCGGCATGGTGGTGGACTCCGGCAAATTCCCCTGGGCGGATAACAAGGATCGCTTCCCGCTGCTGAATACGCCTGATCCGTCCTACCATGGCGTGGTCTACACCGAAGCCTTCGGTCCGGCGGCCTTTATCGGTCGTTGCCGGGTGGTGCCGCTGCGCAATATGGGCGCGGCGCTGTCCCCCTTCAATACCTTCCTGATTCTGCAGGGACTGGAAACCCTGAGTCTGCGCATGGAGCGTCATTGCGAAAACGCACAGCAGGTTGCCGAATATCTGCAGCAACATCCGCAGGTCGCCTGGGTGAAGTTCGCCGGTCTGAAGGACAACCCCGAGCACCATCTGGCCCAGCGCTACATGGGCGGTACGCCGGCGGCGATCCTATCCTTCGGTATCAAGGGCGGCCAGGAGGCCGGGGCGCGCTTTATAGATGCGTTGCAGCTGGTGTTGCGCCTGGTGAATATCGGTGACGCCAAGTCACTGGCCTGTCACCCGGCCTCCACCACGCACCGTCAGCTGGATGACGAGGAACTGGAAAAGGCGGGCGTGCCGCGCGATCTGATTCGGCTGTCGATCGGTATCGAGCATATCGACGATATCCTCGCCGACCTCAAGCAGGCGCTTGAGGCCTCGAAAGCCTGAGTCCGTCGCACGGTCTGACTTCCTCTCCCCTCGCCGGGCGCCCCTCGCGGGAGAGGGTCGGGGAGAGGGAAGACCGGCAACCGCCAGCTTATCAGGCCGGAAACAACGGCCAGATCAGCGGAATGATCAGGGTCGCGGCCGCCCACATGATCAGGTTCAGCGGCATGCCGATGCGCACGAAGTCCATGAACTTGTAACCGCCGGCGCTATAGACGAAAGTGTTGGTCTGATAGCCGATTGGAGTGGCGAAGCTGGCACTGGCGGCGAACATCACGGCGACCACGAAGGGGCGCGGATCAGCCCCCAGCTGATGAGCTACGCCGATGGCAATGGGCGTCAGCAAAACCCCTACCGCGTTGTTACTGATGATCTCCGTGAGTACCGAGGTCAGCAGATAGATGAATGACAGCATGAACAGCGGACCGAGCAGCGGTGACAGGGTCATCACCTGGCCAACAATGCTGTCCACCAGCCCCACCTTGTTCATGGCGATACTGATCGCCAGCATGCCAAAGATCAGCGCGAGAATTTTCCAGTCGATGGATTTGTACGCATCCTCGACTTCCAGGCAGCCGGTGGCGACCACCACGGCAGCGGCGATGATCGCCAGGCCTTCGATCGGCATCACTCCCAGTGCTGCCAGCACCATCACCGCCAGCACCGCAACAATGGCAATCGGCGCCTTGTTGCGCCGATAGGCACGCTCCTGCACGGTATTCAGGCTGATCAGGTCGCCGTTGTCGGCGAATTTGCGAATCTGCGCTGGTGATCCTTCGACCAGCAGCACATCGCCGAACTGCAGTTCGAAGTCGTCGAGGTTGTCCTGGATGTGTTCATCCTGCCGATGCACCGCCAGCACGTGGATACCGTAGCGGGCGGTCAGGTTGAGGTCGCGCATGGGCCGGTTGATATAGCGCGAACTGCGCGCCACCACGGCTTCGGCCAGGACCACGTCGCGGGTGGAAATGGTCTCGAAACTCTGATCGCGGTTGAATTCCAGCACGCCGTTCTGCCGCAGCTCGACGAAGTCGCGGACATTGGCGTGCAGTATCAGCCGGTCGCCGGCGCTCAAGGTAGTGGTCTTGAGTGGTGTGGACAGTTCGTCATCACCACGGAACAGCTTCAACACCTGTATACCACTGTCACCGTTGAGCTGGGCCTCGGCGATGGTCTGGTTGATCACCGGCGAGCCTTGCGGCACCAGCAGTTCGGTCATGAAGGTGCGGCTGCGAGTCGGGCGCAGGCGTTCAGACAGACTGTCGCGGTCGGGCAACAGCCGGTTACCGAACAACATGATGAAGGCCAGGCCGATGGCGGACATGATCGCACCCGCGAGGGTGATCTCGAACATGCCGAACGGCGCCAATCCCTCCTGCCGTGCGACGCCATCCACCAGAATATTGGTCGAGGTGCCGATCATGGTCATGGTGCCACCGAGAATGGTGGCGTAGGACAGCGGAATCAGCATCTTGGATGCCTTGCTGCCGACCCGGGCGGCGAGGGTAACGGCTACCGGGGTAAGAATGGCTACCACCGGGGTGTTGTTGATAAAGGACGACAACAGCATGGCGGTAATCAGCAGGGCGAACAGCATGCGCGTCGGACTGGTGCCGCCGATGCGGGCCAGGACGCTGCCGAGCTTGTCGACACAGCCGGTGCGTTCAAGGGCGGCAGATAACACGAACATGCAGGCAATGGTGACCGGAGCGCTGTTGGACAGCACGCCCAGCACATCCGCCGGGGTCAACAGGGTGGTAGCCAGCAGAATAGCGACGGCAATGCCGACCACCACATCCGGGCTGAGTTTCTCGCGGACAAAGGCGTACATCACCCAGCACAGCAGGGCGGCCACACCAAGCATGGCCAGGGTATCCCAGTTCATCGGCAACCTGAATCTCGTGTGAGGTATCGGTCCCGCAATGGGAACCAGACAGAGTGGCTAACCCTAATGGGCTGTACTTAGTCTGTCCAAGATCTGGTAATGATTTTCTTATTCCCTAAAAGCATAAGTGTTGCGGGGCGAGGTGATGTGATGGGCTCGGTTGCAAGGCTTATCGGACTGTCGAGCGCTGCTCGACGATCAGGTGCCAGGGCTGCGATGCCGCAGGCGTAGCGCAGTGCGCTACACCCCGAAAGGCATGTGGACTGTCAGGAGGAACAACTGATCTCCAGCCGCCGCCCCCAATCCGGTGGGGGTGCCGCATAGGCTTCCTGTCCCGGCTGGCGGGTGAAGGGCTGGCGCAGGATCCCATGCAGTCGGCGCACTTCGCTGAAATCATTCTGCTCGGCGGCAGCGATGGCCTGCTGGGCGAGGTAGTTGCGCAGCACATAGACCGGGTTGCAGGCCAGCCGGCCGGCCATGGCGCCGGGGTCCCGGGCCTGCCGGGCCTGATGCTGACGCCGCCAGTGGTCAAAGGTGTCACGGTCGATGAACTGATCCCGCACGCTGGCGTCATCCTCGGCCAGCAGGCGCAGGCTCATGTGGTAATCGCTGGCGCTGGCCTGCATCTGCTGCAACAGATGCTGCAGCAGTTCCTCATCCTCCGACTGCTCACCGGCCCAGCCCAGGCGTGCGCGCATCAGGCGCAGATACTCCGTCTGGTAGAGCGGCATCACTGTGGCCAGCTCCGCCTTCAATTGCTCCACGTCCACGAAGGGTGTCAGCGCCTGGGCCAGGCACGCCAGGTTCCAGTGGGCGATGCCGGGCTGCCGATTGAAGGCATAGCGGCCCTCATGGTCGGAGTGGTTGCAGATATGGCCGGCGTTGTAATCATCGAGAAAGGCATAGGGACCGAAATCGAAGGTGATGCCGAGAATCGACAAATTGTCGGTGTTCATCACGCCATGGCAGAAACCATAGGCCTGCCACCGGGCAACCATACCCACCGTGCGCCGCAATACCTGCCGATACATATCCAGGACCGGTTCGGCAGCCTGCTGGGATGCCGGGTAGCAGGTCTGCAGGGTAAAGTCGATCAGCTGGCGCAGGGCGTCATGCTGCTTGGTGTAATAGAAGAACTCGAAATGCCCGAAACGGATATGCGACGGCGCCAGGCGCAGCAGCATGGCGCCGCGCTCCTGGCGTTCACGGTAGACCGGATCGTCGCCTACGGTGACGCAGAGCGCCCGACTACTCGGAATACCCAGGGCCGGCAGCGCCTCAGAGGCGAGGAATTCGCGGATCGACGAGCGCAACACGGCGCGGCCGTCGCCCATCCGCGAAAAAGGGGTACTGCCGGCCCCCTTGAGATGCAGATCCCAATGCTCGCCGCGGGCATTGACCACTTCGCCCAGCAGCAAACCACGGCCATCGCCCAGTTGCGGGTTGTACACGCCGAACTGGTGACCGGAATAGACCATCGCCCGCGGCTCCGAAGCGCTCCACAGCTTGGCCCCGGAAAACAGCTCGGTGAACAGCGGAGAATTCGCCTCGGCAGCATTCAGGTCGATCAGCTCCATGGCCTCTGCACTGCTGACCACCAACTGCGGATTACTCAGCGGATCGGGCACTACCTTGCTGGAAAAGGTATCGCCGAGGCGAGCGAAGCGGTTGTCGAATTGCAGATCAGCGAGCGTGGTCATAAGCACACCATTGAGGCGAAAAGACTTCCATGCTGCCTGCCTTATGCCCCTGTATCAAGCGATGTAATCGAGAGCCGTTTCCGTTGACCGTCCGGTCAGCGGGGCAGTAATGTCAAACGACTGTATGAATAATGAACAGCCTACCCCCTTGCGTCATCTTCGGAGAAACCAATGCCCAGTTATACCGCTCCCTTGCGCGATATGCGCTTTGTCATGGATGAAGTATTCGATTTCGCTGCCGGTTATCAAACCCACGGTCTGACCGACGCCACGCCGGATCTGGTCGATGCGGTCCTGGAAGAAAGCGCCAAGTTCGCCAGCGAGGTGCTGGCCCCGCTGAACCGCACCGGTGACGAAGAAGGCTGTCATTTCGACAATGGGGTGGTCACCACGCCCAAGGGCTTCAAGGAAGCCTATCAGCAGTACGTGGACAATGGTTGGGCGGCCATGAGCGGCCCGGTAGAGTTCGGCGGTCAGGGTCTGCCCGCCTCGTTGGGATTGGTGGTCAATGAAATGACCGCCGCTGCCAACTACGCGTGGAATATGTATCCCGGTCTGACCCATGGCTGCGCCTCCGCCATCCGTGCCCATGGCAGCCAGGAACAGAAAGAGCTGTACCTGAACAAACTGGTGCCCGGCCACTGGACTGGCACCATGTGCCTGACCGAGCCCCATTGCGGCACCGATCTGGGCTTGATCAAGACCCGCGCCGTGCCCCAGGCCGACGGCACCTATGCGGTCACCGGCACCAAGATCTTCATCTCCTCCGGCGAGCACGACATGGCCGAGAATATCGTCCATCTGGTACTGGCCAAACTGCCCGACGCACCGGCCGGCACCAAGGGCATCTCGCTGTTCATCGTGCCCAAGTTCCTGCCCGACGCCAACGGCGAGAAGGGCGAGCGCAACGGCGTGGTCTGCGGCTCCATCGAACACAA
>DXBL01000220.1 GCA_019116555.1 Candidatus Pseudomonas excrementavium | reverse complement strand
GCCGCCGCCCGGCACTTTGCCAATGAAGTACTCAAGCCCGCAGGCGGCGTACTGGCCGATCAGTTGAATCACACCCTGCCGGCACTGGCTCCCGGATTCGACTGGTCAACCCATGCCAGCATCAACTTTATCGGCCTGTTCGATACCGTCGCTGCCATTGCCGCCCCCCTGCGCGGTAACCTCAGCGTGAGTGGCAGCCGCAATCCCGGCGTCAATCTGCATCTACCCCCCGACTGCGCCAGGAAGGTAGTGCACCTGACCGCTGCCGATGAACATCGGCACAACTTCAGCCTCAACCGGGTACATGCCAGTCACGAGGAACTGGCACTGCCCGGTGTGCATTCCAACCTCGGGGGCGGTTATCCGGCCATTGTGCATGAGAAACTGCTGGTCGGTCGTCCGCGTGTGTGTCGTGCGGCCTACTATTCGATGAAGAGCATCGACCGGACCAAGCTGGAGCAGTCACGGGCATGGCGCGCCCGGGAGGCAGAAAAACAGGAGCTGCTCGCCAGGGGCTTGCCTGGTCAAGGCGATCTCATTCCTGAAAACGTTGGCCTGAGCCCAGCGAACGACCATGGGTACCGGCAGGCCAAGGATATGTTGTTGGCCCTGGGGCTGGATAGAATGGTACGGGGTGAGCTGTCGCGGGTTGCCTTGCGGGTAATGCATGCCAAGGCTATCCAGAATGGGGCACCCCTTGATGTACTCAGCGAACGGGATGCACGCTTTTCGATTCCTTCAGATTTAAAGCCCATCGCCGATAAAGTCATCAGCTCGGCCATGGCAGGTAAGAGCGCGGAGCTGAGCGAGACGGAAAAACGCTTTCTGCATGGCCGCTATATCCACTGCTCAGCCAACTGGACATCGACCTACGGCTTCATGCTGAACAAACCGCGCAGCCAGAACCAGCGTGCGGTGTATGAAGATCAGCCACAACGGGGCTACCCGGTATGAAGGCGTTACTGCTGGCTTTCAGCCTGCTGATTTTCCTGGCCGGCTGCACCGGCCAACCCGTTCAAGACCCGCTGCGCCCGCCACCACCGGACCTGCCCTACCGTACCTGGCAAATAGGCTTGTTGGCGCCCAACTATATGGAGGTATGGGTCGAGAGGGTGGATGTGCTGGATCGACGCAGATTGGGTTTTTACGACGTACACGGAGGCGTTGCAGCTATCCAGAATCCCCCCGACAACCGCGGTAATCCACGTGGCTGGCCAGCCAGACCTGGAGCAGGCAAGACAATGCCCATGACCGGCATCGACCTTCCCGAGATGGTGGTCGTACGCTGGCAATCCCTGGCCGAACCGCAGACCTATCGTGTGCGAATCGATATACCCGAATGGGCACGCCAGGAGCTGGTTACCCCACATTCCGCCTTCTGCCGCCTGGATGCCCAGTACCACACCCTCTATCGGCGCACCGTCACGGTAGGCCTGGCGCCGGGTGGTATCGCCAAGGCCTGGCTGACAGGCGCCTGTCTTGAACCTATCGAAATCGATCGCTTTGTTGGTTCCATTCATCCAGATGGCCCTGATGAAGGACGCACGAATGGCCGATACGCTTTACCATTGGCGCCGGAGGCACAACAGTATATCGATAGTCATGGTATCCCCTTCGATAGCTGGTAGAACAGCCTTGCTTACCCCCTACCTCGAGCATCCAACTGGACCTGCCATTCGGCTTGATGATGAACAAGCCGGCAGCCGCAACCAGCACACGACATATGAAGATCTCATAAGAAGCTTGCAGTGGTTCGCTTGTAGCTGACGGCTTACCGCCTGCCGCTCAGCGCCGTACCGGGCGCTTCTGCAGTTTGCGCTGCAGGGTACGGCGATGCATGCCCAGGGCGCGGGCGGTGGCGGAGATGTTGCCATCGTGCTCGGCCAGCACCCGCTGGATGTGCTCCCACTGCAGGCGGTCTACCGACATGGGATGCTCCGACACCAGGCTTTCCGGGTCGGCCTGATCCGACAGCAGCGCGGTCAGCACATCATCGGCGTCGGCCGGTTTGCACAGGTAATTGCAGGCGCCCCGCTTGATCGCTTCCACGGCGGTGGTGATGCTGGAGTAGCCGGTCAGGATGACCACCCGCAGGTCCGGATACAACTCCAGCAGGCGCGGCAGCAGCACCAGTCCCGAGTCGCCCTCCATCTTCAGGTCCAGCACCGCATAATCGGGCTTCTGCCGCTGCGCCACGATCATGGCCTCCTCCGCATCGCCGGCGATACTGACCTGCAGGCCGCGGCGGGTCAGCGCCCGGGCCATGACGCGGGTGAAGGTCGGGTCGTCATCTACCAGCAACAATAGTGGCTGCTCGTCCTGATTGATTTCTTCAGTCATGCCTGATCCTCGATAGCTATCGGCAAGATTACCTCGGTGAGTGTTCCCCCGCCATCCTGGTTGAACAGTTTCACACTGCCACCAATACGCTCGACCGCCGCCTGGCTGAGAAACAGCCCGAGCCCGAAACCTTTCTTGCCCTTAGTGGTGACGAACGCCGTGCCCAGCTGTTCCGCAATGTGCAGAGGTACCCCGGGACCGTAATCACGGATGCACAGGCGCAGCCGCTGGGCATTCCATTCCAGGGCGATGGTGATGTTGTCGGGGCAGGCATCGGCGGCGTTGTTCAGCAGGTTGAGAATGGACTGGCCCAGTTCGGGGCTGGCGAGCACCTGCGGTACCCTGCCCGCAGGCAGAGGCTTGAGTTGCCAGGAGGCTTCCGGGCGCATCAGTTGCCAGCGCTCCAGCAAGCCCTTGAGCCAGGCATCGGCCGACTGGTTGCTGGACGGCTGGCTGCGGTTGTACTCGGCGCTGCGGACCATCTGCTGCAGGCTTTCCTTGCACTGGCGCACCTGCTCCTGGAGCAGCTCCAGATCCTCCTGGATCTGCGGGTCGGTATGGTCCGCACGCAGATCCTTGAGCAGCACGCTCATGGTCGACAAGGGCGTCGACAGCTCATGGGCGGCTCCGGCGGCCACACTGGCAATCCCCAGCAGCTGGGAGTCCCGCAGACTCTCTTCGCGACGCTCGGCCAGACGCTCGGCGTGCCGGCGCAGGGCTTCAGCCATATGCACCACGAACAGCGTGATCAGGCCGGCGCTCATGGCGAAGTTCAGCCACATGCCGATCACCCGGATGTCGATCTGGCTGGCATGCATCGGCATCTCGAACAGCGGCAGCGGGTGATACCAGAACAGCAGCAGGCTGTAGGCGACCATCGCCACGCTGGCCAGGAACGCCGTGTGCTTCCAGGACAGGGTTGCCGCGGCGATGGTCAATGGCACCAGAAAGTAGGAGGCAAACGGGTTGGCCGGGCCGCCAGCGTAATACAGCAATACGCTGTGCACGAGGATATCGAACAGGAGTTGCGAGCCGTATTCCAGGTCGGTCACCGGCCAATCGCGCAACAGCCGCAGCAGCGATAACAGACTGACCACGCCCGACATGCTCAGCGTCAGCAACAGCGGCGTCCACTCCAGCGCGAACCAGCCACTGAGCCAGGCACCCAGCACCGATACGGCCTGCGCCAACAGTACCAGCAGCCGAATGAAGATCAGTCGCCAGAGATTCTGCCGGGAAGGGGAAAGTGCCAGGGCGTTGGGGTTCATCAAAAATCGCTGTTGCAAGGTTCGCTCCAGTATAGAATCGACCGTTACCGGGTCTGATGTGACATAGGGTCGCATAAACATGCCGATGCCGGCACCCCGGGAACCGTCATGCCGGAGACGAGGTCACAGGATTTCATAGCCGGAGCGGCATAAGGAGACAGTCATATGCGTTCATTTCTGATGTTACCGCTGGTAGTCGGTCTGGCATTCGCCGGCCAGGCACTGGCCGAACCGTTGAATTACAACCAGGTATCACTGCGCGCCGATGTACAGCGCTCGGTCAACAACGACACCCTGACCGTGGTGCTGTTTACCGAAGCCCAGGACAAGGACCCGGCGGCATTGGCCAACCGCATTACCCAGACCCTGAACCAGGGCCTGGAGACCGCACGCCAGAACAGTGCGATCAAGGTGAGCAGTGGCAGCCGCTACAGCCAGCCGGTATACGACGAAAAACGCGAGAACATCATAGCCTGGCGCGAACGTGGCGAGATTCGGCTGGAAGGCACCGATTTCGCCCAGGTCTCCAGTGTCACTGGCGAACTGCTCGATACCCTCAACCTGGGCAGCATGGAGTTCAGCCTGTCACCGGCCGGCCGCAGCACCACCGAGGACGGCCTGATCAAGGAAGCCATCGAGGCCTTCAAGCAGCGCGCCGATATCGCCACCGAGACCCTGGGCGGCTCGGGTTACAAGATAGTGCAACTGAATCTGAACACCCAGTTCATGTCGCCCCGCCCGTTCATGCGTGCCAGCAAGATGGCGATGGCCGCAGACGCCGAGATGGCCACCCCGGCCGTTGAAGGCGGTGAGGCGGATGTCAACGTGAATGCCGATGGCGTGATCGAGGTGCAGATGCCGTGATGGCTCAGCCATCTCGACGATCGTCGTCGAAGGGTTCCTGCAGATAGCGATCGGTATCGAAGGTTTCCACCCACTCCGGGTGGAACACCACCAGCGCCGCCACACCCATGCCATTGATGAACCCCTCGGGGAACATCACCATGATCATGTACCCGACCAGTTCGACCAGCGAGCCCGGGGGCGTCAGCTGGCCTGACCAGGCCAGCAGCCCCATGCCGGTGAGCATGGTGCCCACCGCCGCGAACGACGCGGCAAAAAATCCGCTGATAAAGATATACAGAAACAGGTTGGAGGGCTTGAAGCGCTCCAGAAAACGGCTTGCCGCCACGGTCACCAGCACCGGAATCAGGATACGCAGCAGCCCGTTGGCGCCCAGCGCAACCGCATCATCCAGCCCCAACGCCACCATGGCCAACTGCGCCAGCGTGCCGGCAACCAGTGCCAATGGCCAATCGAGCATCAGCGTGACCACCGTCAATCCGAGAAAATGGAAGGTCAGGCCGTTGTCGAACTCCTTGCGCAGCAGCCACAGTACGAACAGGGCAAAAACGCTGCCATAGAACAGGTGCTGGCGGCGGCTGTCGGCCACCAGCTCCACCCAGGATATCCGCGCCAGCGCCCACAACAGCGTGCCGCCATACAGCAGCAGACTGAGAATGATCTGGGTCGTGGTTAGCAGGCTGGCTGACAGCATGTGATCTCTCGGGCAGATGGCAGGGTGCGGTTGGCGCGGCAATCATAGCAGGCCATCCGGCGCCCTGCAGGTATCCCTGCCGGGGTGCAATATCCGGCGGTGAAGCATAGAATGCTCACATAGTCCGTCAGACTCATGTGCAGTACAGAATTCCACCATAACAAGAACGCAAGGTGACCCATGGCCAGCCGTCTCTATCCTGAAGATCAGAAGCGCGTCGAAGAATATCTCAACTCTCCGCTGCACCAGGTTGAACGCAAACCCTTCAAGGTCTGGTGGCTGCTGCTCGCCGTAGTGGCAGCGGTCATCGGCCTCGGCCTGCTGGCACGCTTTCTCGCCGCGCTGGTAATTGCATGACTCTGACGGGCGCCTGGTTCCTGTCACTTAGAGACCTTTGCAATGTCACAATCTGGCGTTTCATCACCTCCCCATATCGTCGTGGTCGGCGGTGGGGCGGGCGGCCTGGAGCTGGTCACCCGTCTTGGCCGTACCCTGGGCAAACGCAAGCGCGCCCGCATCACCCTGATCGACGGCAACATGACCCACATCTGGAAGCCGCTGCTGCACGAAGTTGCCGCCGGCTCGCTGAATGCCACCGAAGAAGAACTGAATTACGTCGCCCAGGCCAAATGGAATCATTTCAACTTCCAGCTCGGCTGCATGATCGGCGTCGACCGGGAGCAGCGCCAGGTCCAGTTGGCGCCGATCAAGGACGAGAACGGTGCGGAGCTGATCCCCGCTCGGCAGGTAGCTTACGACTACCTGGTGATTGCCGTGGGCAGTAACACCAATGACTTCAATACCACCGGAGCCGCGGCGCACTGCATCTTCCTCGATACCCGGGCCCAGGCCGAGCGCTTCCATACCCGCCTGATCAATCAGTATCTCAAGGCCCAGGTACGTGGCGAGATGGTGCCTGACGAATCGATCAACGTCGCCATCATCGGCGCCGGGGCCACCGGGGTGGAGCTGGCTGCGGAGCTGCATCATGCGGCGTTGATGCTGCGTTCCTACGGACTGGACCGGGTCCGTGCCGAGGATCTGAATATCAGCCTGGTGGAAGCCGGCCCGCGCATCTTGCCGGCCCTGCCCGAGCGTCTCGCCAGCAAGGCGGCGGCAACACTGAACGGGCTCGGAGTGCATATCCGTACCGGTTCACCGGTCAAGGAGGTCCAGGCGGACGGGCTATTGCTGGCGGATGGCCAATTCATCCCCGCCTCGCTGAAGGTCTGGGCGGCCGGCATCCGCGCGCCGGCGTTCCTCGCCGGGCTCGGCCTGGAGACCAACCGCATCAACCAGTTGCTGGTCGACAAGACCTTGCGCACCGCCGATGAGCGCATCTTCGCCTTCGGCGATTGCGCCGCCTGCCCAATGGACGAGCCCGGCACCTTCGTCCCACCGCGCGCTCAGTCCGCGCACCAACAGGCAACCTTATTGAGCAAAAACCTGAGCCAGTTGCTGGAAGGCAAGCCACTCAAGGAATATCGCTACCGCGACCACGGCTCGCTGATCTCCCTGTCCAGTTTCAGCGCGGTGGGCAATCTGATGGGCAACCTGACCGGCAGCATCACCCTGGAAGGCTGGCTGGCCCGCATGTTCTACATCTCCCTGTATCGCATGCACCAGATGGCCCTGTACGGCCTGCCACGGACCATCATGCTGATGCTCAGCGACCGCATCGGTCGCAGTACCGAGCCGCGCCTGAAGCTGCACTGAGGCCAGCCCGACGGATGCAGCGCAGCACTTTCGCTGCATCCACCACCTCCGCTTTCGCCGGGTTTCGGCAAATCCTCCACCGAATGCACAGGAAGCTCAAATTCGGGCTTGACAGCCCCGCCGTGGCCGGTAAAATGGCGCGCCTCAGCAGGGGATATGTGGCACCAACCCACAGCAACTTGTTGAGAGTTTTCAAGATAATTCCGCGATAGCTCAGTCGGTAGAGCAAATGACTGTTAATCATTGGGTCCCAGGTTCGAGTCCTGGTCGCGGAGCCATCTTGTAAATATCGGGGTATAGCGCAGTCTGGTAGCGCGCCTGCTTTGGGAGCAGGATGTCGGGAGTTCGAATCCCCCTACCCCGACCATTTTTTTGAGCATTGGGTCGTTAGCTCAGTTGGTAGAGCAGTTGGCTTTTA
>DXBL01000219.1 GCA_019116555.1 Candidatus Pseudomonas excrementavium | reverse complement strand
TGCGTCAGGTCATCGTCATTCAGCCAGGGCTTGCCCGCCAGTTCATGATCCGGGGCGCAGAACACCACCAGCTCGTCTTCCCGCCAGTACAGCATCTTGAGGTCCGGGTGACGGGTCTCGCCTTCGATCATCCCCAGATCCAGTTCGAAGTTGACCAGTTTGCGCACGATGCTCGAGGTGTTGGCCACCTCCAGTTCCACTCGCGCACCAGGTTGCTCCAGCATGTAGCGAGTCATGATGCCCACGGCGATATAGTTGCCCACACTCATGGTCGCGCCGACCCGCAGATGACCGATCTCCTCATGCCCGGCCAGCGCCGCCTCCAGCCCATTGGCCTGCTCCAGCAACGCCTGGGCACGCGGTCGGATGCTGCGACCCAGTTCATTCAGTTGCAGCCGCTTGCCGACCCGGTCGAACAACTGCACCTCGAACTGGCCCTCAAGGTCGCGCAGGGCACTGCTCGCCGCCGACTGGGACATCGCCAGACTATCTGCGGCGCGGGTCAGGTTCTCGTGGAAGGCGGTCGCGAGAAAGACTTCGAGTTGCCGGAGGGTGTATTTCATTATCGGTTTTTCCGGATAGGCAAATTAAAATAAATCACTTAACCGGTAGATTAGCTGGACGGTAGAATGGCTGCAATTCGAAACCATCCCCCGCGGAGAACAACCTGGATGTCCAAATTCAGAACCGAACGTGTCCTCAGTGTCCATCATTGGACCGATACCCTGTTCAGCTTCAAGACTACCCGTGATCCGGGTCTGCGCTTCAAGAACGGTCATTTCATCATGATCGGCCTGGAAGTCGACAGTCGTCCGCTGATGCGCGCCTACAGTATCGCCAGTCCGAACTACGAAGACACCATGGAGTTCTACAGCATCAAGGTTCCGGATGGCCCGCTGACCTCGCGCCTGCAGCACATCAAGGAAGGCGACAACATCATCGTCAGCAGCAAGCCCACCGGCACCCTGGTACTGGACAACGTGCTGTCCGGCCGCAACCTGTACCTGCTCAGTACCGGTACCGGCCTGGCGCCCTTCATCAGCATCATCCAGGACCCGGAAACCTACGAGCGCTTCGATAAGGTCATCCTCACCCACGGCTGCCGCTGGGTACGCGAGCTGGCCTATCAGCAGCTGATTACCGAGGACCTGCCGAATCATGAATACTTCGGCGAGCAGGTGCGCGAGCAACTGATCTACTATCCGACCGTGACCCGCGAGCCCTACCGCAATGAAGGCCGCCTGTCCGACCTGATGAGCAACGGCAAGCTGTTCGAGGATATCGGCCTGCCCAAGCCGAATCTGGAAGATGACCGCTTCATGCTCTGCGGCAGCCCGGCCATGCTCAAGGACCTGACCGCCATCCTGGATGGCTGGGGCTTCGAGGAATCCCGCCAGGGTATCCAGGGCCACTACGCCATTGAGCGGGCCTTCGTCGAGAAGTAATCTCGCCGCCTTACGGGCCGCCGACTGAAGCCGCTTCCAGATCCAGCAAGGGAGCGATTGGTCGGCAGGCCCGGGAAGCCCGCAGCGCTATCCACGTTTATACCTTTGTTTGGGAGCGGCTGCCTGCGCAAGGCTATTCCCGATAGATCATCTGCCGGGTCATGCCGCCGTCGGCAACGATATTCTGGCCGGTAATGAACGCCGCTGCCGGGCTCAACAGAAACGCCACCAGCTCGCCCATATCCTCCGGCTGCCCTACCCGGCCCACCGCATGCTGCTCATGGTCCACCTGACGCAACGGGTCACTGGCCTGCAGCGTTTCCGGGCGGGTATCGATCCAGCCGGGGCTGACCGCGTTGACGCGGACATCCGGGCCCAGGCTTACCGCCATCGCATGGGTCAAGGCCACCAGGCCGCCCTTGCTCGCCGCATAGGCTTCGGTATGGGGTTCCGATTGCAGCGCCCGGGTCGAGGCGATATTGACGATCGCGCCGCCACTGTCACGCAGCAAGCCGATGCACTGCCGGGATACCAGAAAGGCACCGGTCAGGTTGACCGATAACAGGCGACTCCAGGCCTCCAGACTCAGTTGCTCCAGGGGCCCGCTGTCGGGATCGGCGAGGCCGGCATTGTTGACCACGCCGTCAAGTCGGCCGAAATCTTCCTCGATCTGCTCGACCATCGCCTGCACGCTGGCTTCGTCCGCCACATCCAGCGGCACGAATTCCACCGTGCCCAGGCGCGCCAGCTCCTCGGCGGTCGCCAGCCCTGCGCTCTCATCCACATCACCCAGCACCACCGCCCAGCCGGCGCGCAGCAGGCTGGCAGCAATGCCCTTGCCGATCCCCCGCGCTGCGCCGGTCACCAATGCTACCCGTATACCAAGCTGTTCACTCATGGGCGCCGCGGCCCCTTGCGCCACCAGATAGCCCAGCCAACCAGCGGCACCAGTGCCACCAGGGCGATCCAACTGGTCTTGTGGCTGCGCGACTCGGTGCTCTGCACAATGCTGCTGATGGCCGACAGCGCCAGCAACAGCAGCGCCAGACCGCCCAGCACGATAATGAAATTGGTGTTCATGCCGTTACCTCCCCTTGCTGCCCACTATAGACCATGACGGTCTATGCAGAGGCTGCGTCGGGAAGAAGCCCGCCGGCCTAACTTTCAGAGTTGCCCCAGCACCGGCGTATCGACCCGCACATCGCCATTCTGCGCCCGATGGCGCAGCAGGTGATCCATCAGCACCAGGGCCATCATGGCTTCGGCGATCGGCGTCGCACGAATGCCGACACAGGGGTCGTGGCGGCCCTTGGTGATCACTTCGACCGGGTTGCCATGGATATCGATGGAGCGGCCCGGGGTGGTGATGCTGGAGGTTGGCTTGAGCGCCAGATGGGCAATGATCGGCTGGCCGGATGAAATCCCGCCCAGCACACCGCCGGCGTTGTTACTGAGGAAGCCTTCGGGGGTAAGTTCGTCCCGGTGCTCGGTGCCGCGCTGGCTGACCGAGGCGAAACCGGCGCCGATTTCCACGCCCTTGACTGCGTTGATGTTCATCAGTGCATAGGCCAGTTCGGCATCCAGCCGATCGAAGACCGGCTCACCCAGCCCCGGCGGCACGCCTTCGGCGATGACGGTGATCTTCGCACCAACCGAATCCTGATCCCGGCGCAGCTGGTCCATATAGGCTTCCAGCTCCGGCACTTTGTCCGGATCGGGACTGAAGAAGGCGTTCTGGCTGACTGCCTCCCAGTTCTTGAACGGAATCTCGATCGGCCCCAACTGGCTCATGTAGCCCCGTACGGTGATACCTTGGCTGGCCAGGTATTTACGGGCAATCGCGCCGGCGGCGACGCGCATGGCGGTCTCCCGCGCCGAAGAACGTCCACCGCCGCGATAATCGCGCTCACCGTATTTGTGGTGGTAGGTGTAGTCCGCGTGGGCTGGGCGAAACAGGTCCTTGATCGCCGAGTAATCCTTGGACTTCTGATCGGTATTGCGGATCAGCAGTCCGATCGGACAGCCGGTGGTGCGCCCTTCGAACACACCGGAGAGGATCTCGACCTCATCGGGCTCCTGACGCTGGGTGGTGTGCCGGCTGGTGCCGGGCTTGCGCCGATCCAGGTCCGCCTGCAGATCGGCGGCAGTCAGCTCCAGCCCCGGCGGGCACCCATCGACAATGGCAACCAGCGCCGGGCCATGGCTTTCGCCAGCAGTGGTGACGGTAAACAGGGTGCCAAGGGTATTTCCGGCCATGCGTGCCATCCATTTCCAGATCAGTGAAAGGCAGGCAGTATAACGCCCGGCCGGCATGGGTGACAGCCTGAGATGGCGGCGGTAGTCTTGTCGGCCCGACCTCTTGAGCCAAGCCGACCGATGCAAGCACTGCTGGATATCCTGCTGCCCGCCGCCCTGCCGCCGCTGACCAGCGCCGCGCTGGTGGCCGTTTCCGCCCTTACCTCGGCCATTACCGCCTCACTGGGCATCGGTGGTGGCGTGCTGTTGCTGGCGATCATGGCCATCGTCATGCCGCCGGCCGCGATCATTCCGGTACATGGCATGGTCCAGCTGGGTTCCAATCTCAGCCGGGCGAGCATGACCTTCCGCCACATCAACCTGCGGCTGATTCTCTGGTTCGCCCCCGGCGTGCTACTGGGCGCCTGGCTGGGCAGTTTGTTTCTGGTCGACCTGCCGCTGGCGGTGGTGCAGATCTGCATCGCCGGGTTCATTCTGCTGCTGTGCTGGGGCCCGCCCATCCCGGCGGTGGCCACCGGCCCGGTGGGCACGCTGCTGGCCGCCGGACTGACTACCTTCATCAGCCTGTTCGTTGGTGCTACCGGGCCGCTGGTC
>DXBL01000218.1 GCA_019116555.1 Candidatus Pseudomonas excrementavium | reverse complement strand
ATGCACCAGGTGGCACCGCCGGTGGTATGACACTGCGGATGTGACGCGGCTGTCGGGGGCTCGCTACGCGCGGCGGGCCGTTTTGGCTCAGTCGATTCCGGGCCGCTGCATCCGGTCCGGATGTGCGAACTTCAGCAGCATGGCGGCCAGAATGATGGCGGGCAGGCCGGTCAGTGCGGTGGTCATGAAGAAGCTCACCCATCCCACATTCGCTGCCAATACCCCGGTAAAGCCCGCCGCAAACTGGCCCGGCAAGGTCATCAGCGAGCTGAACAGTGCGTATTGGGTGGCGGTATAGGCGGTGTTGGTCAGGCTGGACAGGTAGGCAATGAACACCGAAATGGCCAGCCCGCCGGTGATATTGTCAGCCACGATCGCCAGTACCAGTCCATAGGTTTCCGGCCCGATAAAGGCCAGCCAGGCGAAGGCCAGGTTGGTGGCCGGCGCCATGAAGGCAGTCAGCAGCAGGATCGGCGCAATGCCGAAACGCGCGACCAGCAGTCCACCCAATCCCGCCCCGAGCAGCGTCATACCCAGACCGAAGGCTGCGGCGATATTGGCGATCTGCGCCTTGGTGAAGCCCAGGTCCAGGTAGAAGGGGTTGGCCATCACGCCCATGAAGATATCGCTGATGCGGAAGGTGGCAATGAATGCCAGGATCAGCAGCGCCGCCTTGCCGTAGCGCTGGAAGAATTCGGCGAAGGGGCAGACCATGGCGCCGATGAACCAGGCGGTGAGGTTGCGGCGCCAGCCGGCATGGCTGGTCTGAGCCAGATAGTCGGCCACCCGCTGCTCGAAGTGCAGGGTGGAGCGGGTGACCGATACGGCTGGCTCGGCGATGATCAAGGTGGTCACTATACCCACGCCCATCAACAGCGCCATGGCGCCATAGGCCAGAGTCCAGCTGTCAATCGAAGCCAGGTGCAAAGCGCCGGCGCCCGCGGCGAGAATGGCCACCCGGTAACCGGTGACGTAGGTGGCGGCCATGGCGGCCTGGCGATGGCGAGCTTCGGCCTCGACCCGGTAGGCGTCGATGGCCACATCCTGGGTGGCAGAACCGAAGGCGGCCAGTACCGCCCACAGGGCGACCAGACCGAGATTGTCCCGCGGATCGGTCAACGCCATGCCCAGCAGCGCGGCGGCGATCACCAGCTGGGCCAGCAGCATCCAGGCCCGGCGCCGACCGAGCAGGCGGCTGAGCAGGGGCACCGGCGCGCGATCGATTAGCGGCGCCCACAGCACCTTGATCGAATGGGCCATGCCGACCCAGCTGAGAAAGCCGATGGCAGCCAACTCGATACCCAGATCGCGTAGCCAGGCGCTGAAGGTGCCGCCCACCAGCAATAGCGGCAGACCGGCGGAAAACCCGAGAAACAGCATCCCCAGCACGCGGGGCTTGAGGTAGACCTTCCAGCCTTCGCGTGGCGGGGTTGTCGTGGTGTCGTTCATTGTGTGATCACTTGTCGCTTATCAGGTTCCCGATTCATCCGGCCAGCCAAAGCGGGCCATATTCACCCGCCGGTTGCGAATGATGACACCTTCGGCCATCAGCCGCTGATATTGTTCCTGTCCGGAAGGACTGTCCGCTGGTAACGACAGCTGGCCCTGGCTGTTCAGCACCCGGTGCCAGGGTAGGGCGGTGCCGTCCGGCAATTGCCCCAGCCAGCGCCCGACCAGCCGCGCGCCGCGTCCCAGGCCGGCCAGTTGCGCCAGGCGGCCATAGCTGGTTACCCGTCCCGGCGGAATGGACGCCAGCGCCTGCCAGAGCATCTGCTTTCGATTATCCACGACAGGATCAGAATCAGATGCCCGGGAACCTTCTCTCA
Source organism: Candidatus Pseudomonas excrementavium (assembly GCA_019116555.1). Classification (GTDB taxonomy): domain Bacteria; phylum Pseudomonadota; class Gammaproteobacteria; order Pseudomonadales; family Pseudomonadaceae; genus Halopseudomonas; species Halopseudomonas excrementavium. Next base: position 1,074 of record DXBL01000218.1, on the reverse strand, counting down.
TGGATAATGCCTCTTTTCTTGTCTCTTTCGATTGTTCGGGCTGGTTGTCATGTTGAAGTCACGCTATCTGCTGTTGTTGTCTCTGCTGTTCGCACTCCCTACGGTCGCCGATACCATCTGGTTGGATAACGGTGACCGGCTGACCGGCCAGATTGAGGTCATGGAAGGTAACAAGCTGGTTATCCAGACTGATTTTGCCGGCCAGGTGGCGGTCAATGTCAATCGCATCCGCACGTTGGAAAGTGATCGCAAGCTGTTGATCAAGACCAGCGACAATACGCAGCACGCCCGGCGCATTCAACCATCGGAGCAGGCCGGCGAAATATTCCTGGTCAATGGCGAGCCGGAACCCCAGCCGCTGCAGATTACCCAGCTGCAGCAGATGATGGAGCCGCAGCCGGTGATCGAGGATTGGGTCTGGGATGGCCGCGTGGATCTGTCGCTGGAGTTGGAAAACACCGATTCCAAGAAACGCGATCTGGATGTGGATGTATCTACCGAGGCCCGCCACGGTGACTGGCGGCATGCTTTCACTGGCGACTTCGAGCGTGATTACCGGGACGATATCAAGACCCGGCACTTCTGGGAGTCCGACTACACCTTGAGTTGGTTCTTTACCGAAAAATGGTTCTGGCAGAACCGGGTCAGTTACCAGCGGGATCATCTGGGTGAGGTGGAGCGGCAGATCCAGTTGGGTTCCGGTCCGGGTTACGAGTGGTGGAACAATGCGCTGGGCCGCTTCGAGACCTCGGCGCGCTTCGAACACCTGCGCATGGATGCCCGGGATGGGTCGGACAGCCGCAACAACGGCCTGGGCCTGGCCTGGGATTATCGCCGCTACCTGCTCGGCAAGCGCTTCCAGCTGGTGCACAACGCCGAAACCCTGATCCCCAACGATGATGAAGTGAACTACATTGTCGATGCCGAGCTGGGGCTGCGCTATCTGCTCAACAGCTGGGCCTCGCTGAGTCTGATGACCGAGTGGGACTACACCAGCAGCTCGGACGAAAAGAGTCGCAACGAGACCCGCTACAAGGTCGGCTTCGGCGTCAACTGGTGACGCCTGGCCGGCAG
>DXBL01000217.1 GCA_019116555.1 Candidatus Pseudomonas excrementavium | reverse complement strand
TCGGGCGCCACCGAATCCGACAACCTGGCGATCAAGGGCGCAGCCCGGGCCTTTGCCGAGCGTGGCCGGCATATCGTTACCTCGCAGATCGAGCACAAGGCGGTGATAGACAGTTGCCGACAGCTGGAGCGTGAAGGCTTCGAGGTCACTTATCTCAAGCCGGACAGCGACGGTCTGATCAGTGTCGAGCAACTGCAGGCCGCGCTGCGCGAAGACACCATCCTGGTGTCGCTGATGCACGTCAATAACGAGATCGGCGTGATCAACGATATTGCCGCCCTGGGCGCGCTGGTGCGCGAGCGGGGGATTCTGTTCCATGTCGACGCGGCGCAGTCCACCGGCAAGCTGCCGATCAACCTCAAGCAGCTGCCGGTCGACCTGATGTCCTTCAGCGCCCACAAGAGCTACGGCCCAAAAGGGGTTGGTGCGCTCTATGTGCGGCGCTCACCGGATGTGCGCATCGAGGCGTTGATCCATGGTGGCGGTCACGAGCGCGGTATGCGCTCGGGTACCCTGGCGCCTCACCAGTTGGTCGGCATGGGTGAGGCCTTCGCCCTGGCGGGCGCGCAGATGAAAGCCGAGAATGAACGCATCGCCGCGTTGCGTGCCCAGTTGCTGGAAGGGCTGAAAGAGTTGGATGGGGTGACGCTCAACGGCTCCGCTGAGCAGCGGGTTCCGCACAACCTGAATCTGGCGTTTGCCGGTGTGGATGGGGAGTTGCTGTTACTGGCCTTGCGCGACCTGGCCCTGTCCACCGGTTCGGCCTGCACCTCGGCCTCGGTCGAGCCGTCATATGTGTTGCGCGCCATCGGCCTGCCGGATGAGTTGGCGCACAGCTCCATTCGTCTGTCGCTGGGTCGCTTCAGTACCGAAGAAGATGTCCGGCACGCCGCCCAGGTGCTGTGCAAGGCCGTCTCGCGCCTGCGCCAGAGCCGGTAACGCAGCGGTAAACACGGCGTTGCAACTCGATTGCGGCGCCTGTTACGTATTTGCAGTCAACCTGCGTATAATCTGCGGGTTGACACCCCTTTATCTATCATCCAATCCCATTTCTCTGGAGAGTTTCATGGCCGTAGAACGCACCCTGTCCATTATCAAACCCGATGCCGTTGCCAAGAACGTGATTGGTCAGATCCTGAGCCGCTTCGAGCAGGCTGGTCTGAGCATCGTTGCGGCCAAGATGGTTCAACTGTCCCAGGCTGACGCCGAAGGTTTCTACGCCGAGCACAAGGAGCGCCCCTTCTTCAAGGATCTGGTCAGCTTCATGACTTCCGGCCCGGTGGTCGTTCAGGTGCTGGAAGGCGAAGGTGCGGTACTGAAGAACCGTGACCTGATGGGCGCCACCAACCCGAAGGAAGCCGCTGCCGGTACCATCCGCGCCGACTTCGCCGAGTCCATCGATGCCAACGCCGTTCACGGTTCGGACTCGACTACCTCCGCCGCCCGCGAAATCGGCTACTTCTTCGCCGAAACCGAGCTGTGCCAGCGCACCCGCTGAGCCCTGCCAAAGACACCAACTGAGTGATGGATTGCAATGACTGAGACCACCGGCAAGATCAACCTGCTGGGCCTGACACAGCCGAAACTGGAAGCTTTTTTCGAAGAGCTCGGGGAGAAGCGCTTCCGTGCCGGGCAGGTCATGAAATGGATCCATCACTTTGGTGTCGACAATTTCGATGACATGACCAATGTCGGCAAGGCCCTGCGCGACAAGCTCAAGGCCCGCGCCGAGATTCGCGGCCCGGAAGTGGTCAGCGAAGATATTTCCGCCGATGGCACGCGCAAGTGGGTAGTGCGCGTGGCATCGGGCAGCTGCGTCGAAACCGTGTACATCCCGCAGAATGGTCGCGGTACGCTGTGCGTGTCGTCCCAGGCGGGGTGCGCGCTGGACTGCAGTTTCTGTTCCACCGGCAAGCAGGGCTTCAACAGCGACCTGACTGCCGCCGAAATCATCGGCCAGGTGTGGATCGCCAACAAATCCTTCGGCACCGTCCCGGCCAAGGTCGATCGCGCCATCACCAACGTGGTGATGATGGGCATGGGCGAGCCGTTGCTGAATTTCGATAACGTCGTCGACTCCATGACGTTGATGATGGATGACCTGGGCTATGGCATTTCCAAGCGCAAGGTGACCCTGTCGACCTCGGGCGTGGTGCCGATGATCGATAAGCTGGGCCAGGTCACCGACGTGGCGCTGGCATTGTCGCTGCATGCTCCCAATGATGAGCTGCGCAACCAGCTGGTGCCGTTGAACAAGAAATACCCGTTGTCAGTGCTGCTGCCGGCCTGCAATAACTATATTGCCGGGCTGGGCGAAAAGCGCTATCTGACCATCGAGTACACCTTGCTCAAGGACGTCAATGACCTGCCGGAACATGCCCGGCAACTGATCGAGCTGCTGCGTGAGACGCCCTGCAAGATCAACCTGATTCCCTTCAATCCCTTCCCCCATTCCGGCTACGAGCGGCCGAGCAACAATGCCATCCGCCGTTTCCAGGAGATGTTGCACAACGCCGGCTACAACGTCACGGTACGGACTCCCAGGGGGGAGGATATCGATGCAGCATGCGGACAGCTGGTCGGCCAGGTCATGGACAGGACCCGGCGCAGCGAACGCTATATTGCGGTACGCCAGCTTGCCGAAGGGCAGGCTGAGATGACGCCGTCGACAAATCGCCAATAACATCCAGCCGAGGGACGATTGTGATGAGCAAGCATATTGTCGTGATCTGGTTATTGGGCCTGGTGCTCAGTGGTTGTGTAACCACCACCGACCAGCCGACTCGCAAGACCGATCCCGCCGAAGCGCGGGATGCTTATATCCAGCTGGGCCTGGGTTATCTGCAGAAAGGTGAGACCGAACGGGCCAAAGCACCCTTGAGTGAAGCGCTGAAGATCGACCCGCGCTCCGAGTCGGCCAACGTCGCTTTGGCACTGGTCTTCCAGCAGGAAGGCGAGGCTCAACTGGCGGACAAGCACTTTCGCACGGCACTGGCCAGTGCGCCGGACAGCGCCCGCATACTGAACAACTATGGTGCCTTTCTGCTGGAGCAGAAGCGCTATGACGAAGCCCTCAAGTATTTCCAGCGTGCTGCGCAAGACACCTTCTATGTCGAACGCTCCCGGGTATTCGAGAATCTGGGCTTGACCTACAAGCGCCTGCAGCAGCCCGAGGAGGCCAAGGCCGCCTTCGAGCGGGCACTGCGGCTGAACAGCCGTCAGCCGCTGGCCCTGCTGGAGCTGGCCCGGCTGGAATTTGCCGAACAGAACTACGTGCCGGCATGGAACCACTATCTGAATTTCAGCCAGATGTCGGCGCAGAACGCGCCGAGCCTGTGGCTGGGCGTTCAACTGGCGCGGCGCTTCAATGACCACAGCCGCGCCGCCAGCTATGCATTGCAGCTGCGCCGGCTGTATCCGGCCAGCCCGGAAGCCCGCGCCCTGCTCGAGTCGGAGCAGTCCTGATGGCCGACGAAATGGGAACAGTAACCGGCGCTGAAAATACCGGACGGGTAAACCCCGGCGCACTGCTGCGTGACGAGCGTGAGCGAGTCGGCTTTACCGCCGATGAGGTGGCCACCCACCTGCGTCTGACCCGCGCCACCCTGGGTTATCTGGAGGATGGCAAGTTTGATCGCCTGCCGGGGGATACCTTCGCCCGCGGTTACGTGCGGGCTTATGCGCGCCTGCTGAAACTCGATCCGAGTCTGTTCGTGGCGCACTATGACCGCTATGTCGGTATCGACACCCGGGAAAGCCGCGTGAATACCATCGACAAGGTCGACGTCAAACCCAAGCGGGGCGCACGGCTGGTCATGAGCATCAGCACCCTGCTCATCGTGGTCATCATGGTGGCGTTGGGTCTGTGGTGGTGGAACGTGAGTCGCGAGGCGCCGACGCGGGTGGAGGAAACCGGTGCCATGGACGAGGTCCAGGTGGACTCCATGCTGCTGCCGGACAGCTTCAACCGGGCGGGCAACGCACCGATGATCGGGGATTTTGCGGCAGGCGATCCTGCGGCAGGCGACCCTGCGGCAGGCGACCCTGCGGCAGGTGCCGCTACCAACGCTGAACCGGCAGCAGAAGCCTCAAGCACCGAGATCGAGACCCAGCCGCCT
>DXBL01000025.1 GCA_019116555.1 Candidatus Pseudomonas excrementavium | reverse complement strand
ATGCTTTCACCATTCAGACTAAAATCTTTTGCAGTAGCGCCACCGATTTCATCAGTTACCGCAGCAGGGCCTGCCGGTGTCCCGGGGGTACCCGCAGCATAACCTGCCAAGGTGACATCAGTGGTAAACCCTTGGGCAGTCAGACCGGTAATGGCGTGGTTACCGGTCGCGCTGGAGAATTCAATCTGTCCGCCATTCTCAGTTGCAGTCACACCGTGGGTACCGGTGCCGGCGTTGATACCGCTGACTACCTGGGTCAGGGTCATGCCGACTGTTACAGCCACGTTTTCGCCGTTCACAACAATGTTACCGGCCGCAGCAGTAAAGGTACCAGCAGTGGTGCCGGTTCCGGGCGTACCAGCTACGCCTTCTACAGCATCAACTTCGTTGACGCTTCCAACAACCGACGCGCTCAACCCAGCAGGATCATTACCGGCCACGGTCGCACTGCTATGCGAGCCACGCAGGGCTTGAGCACTAACATCACTCAAGCCAAAGGAAACTGTCTCGTTAGCGTTAGAGCCGATTTGGAAACTGGTGTTACCCATGGAGCCATCGAGCAGCTTCTTGCCACCGAAGGCAGTGGTTTCAGCGATACGGGTCAGCTCACCGGACAGCGAGGAGAATTCCTGCTGCAGGGCTGCACGCTCGGTATCACTGTTGGAACCGTTGGCCGATTGCAGAGCCAGGTCACGCATACGCTGCATGATATTGGTCGATTCCTGCATCGCACCTTCAGCAGTCTGCGCGATGGAAACACCGTCGTTGGCGTTCTTCACCGCCACGTTCAGACCATTGATCTGGTTGGTCAGACGGTTGGAAATCTGCAGACCAGCCGCGTCGTCTTTCGCACTATTGATCTGCGAGCCGGAAGCCAGACGCTCCAGCGAGGTGGACAGGGCATTGGTAGAACCACTCAGGTTGCGCTGAGCGTTCAGAGAAGCAATGTTGCTGTTTACTGTCAGGGCCATGGTAGTTCTCCATTTGGTCCAAATTGATGTTTGCCTGAGCTAGCGACCAATGGGCCGGTCATCCCCAGGCACCCATAATGTTCGCGTTCAATCCTGTTATCGGCGTAACGGCAGTGAGCTTTAATCTTTTTTCGAAAAAGTTTTCCTGCCGGCTTGACAGGCTCTGAAACGCCAATCCGCCGATGCAATGGTTATCGAACGGAAAAGGGAAACCTTTAGGAAGAAAAAGGAGAGGCTAACCACCACCCTATTGTAGGAGCCCCGACCCCGGGGCGATCGGGCTGCAGAGCAGCCCCCAGCGAACTTGCTGAGCCGCAGGGGCGCGACTGGCGTGACGACACGCCTGCCCCTCGATTCGCCGACCGCGTCGCACTTTTACCGCCCCCGCTTGCCCTCAGCCATTCAGATGAGAAACTACAGCGCTCAAACCCCGTCGCCAGCTTTCCGGCTGTGCCCGTTGCTGTCTCCCATAACGTCAGATATCCATTGGAGAAAACAAATTGAATGATTTCGAAAAAGTCACAGAGGAGCACCTGGCTCCGGAGGTTAAAATCAACTGGCACGACGCAGTAAGTGATGGACTGCTCTGGTTGAACGAGAGGGCCTGGCCCCTTGGGGGCGGGATCTTTTTCATATCAGTGCTATATCTGCACAATTACATACAGACCGAGCAGATACCGTTGAGCATAACTTCCACCGCAGTCATCACCGCTCTGCCGACTATATTTGCGATACTGATTTTCGTAATCGCAGTACTATCCGCCGTGATACTGCTACCCACAGCCATGCTCTTCACGCCGACAGGTTAATGGGGTCAGATGAACATTTACCCCTCAGGCTACATCGGCCAGCAAGCTCTCATAGGATATATGCAATCCATCATGCAGGCGCTTGATCATTGCCAGGCTCAACTTACGCTTGCGGTTAAGTACTTCCGACACACGTCCGCTTGAGCCAATAAAAGGCTCAAGGTCTTTCTGAGTCAGACCCTGCTGCTCCATGCGGAATTTGATAGCTTCGATCGGATCTGAGGGCGGCATGAGGCAATGCTCGTCTTCATACTTTTCAATCAGCAGAGCCAACACTTCCAGTTCATCGCCTTCCGGTGTACCAGAGGCAGCTCCCCACAGCTGATCGAGTCGCGCGAACGCGGCAGCGAGTTCTTCTTTTGTACGAATCAGTTTGATATTCATCATATGGTCTCCGCATTGATCTGGTCGTACTGGCCATGGGTGCCGACGAACCGTATATATCCGAGCTGCCTGTCGTAATCAATTGCGACAATAACTCGATACTTGTTGCCAGCGATGTTGAAGACCACCCTCCCGCCCTTGAGGATGCTGGCTGTCCTCAATACTGCCTTCAAGTCTTGGGGTGTGCGGTAGCAGGCTTTTTCCATGTGACGGTACCATTCAGTCATCGGCACCACTGCATCTGCGTAAGCAGGGCTGCTGTCCCAAAATAGCCGTAATCGGCTTTTTGCAATCACATGCATGCAACCTCCCTTTTTGGGAGATACTAGCAACCTCGGTGCTTAAATACAAGCAAACGAAAGCTAAGCCACTTCCCGCCGACAAGGGTTGGCGTTGCTTTGGGTTCGCCGGAGTCGAACCAGTTATCGAGTTGCTGTTGCCAAATGACGGGTGCGCTCTTGATGGGTCATGACGGACTCCTCGTATGTGTGACGATGGAATCAGTCTGGAACGATTCTTGGGCGCTTACCATCGGCGTGGCGGCTTAGTCCAACAGGCATTTGAGCGGCATGCTGCGCACACCGTTCAAATGCTCATATGTTAGCTGGGATTGCCACTCCCCAGAAGTGACACTATAGTAGCACTTACCGTCTGATTCCGGGTGAACCCATGAAAGTTGAACTTGTTACGAACCTCAAACGCCAGGCCACAAAAATTCTGGCAGACCTGCACTTGTCCAAGGAGCCGGTACTGATTACGGAGCACGGTCAGCCATCCGCATACCTTGTTGATGTGCAGGATTACGAGTTCATGCAGCGTCGACTTGAACTGCTTGAGGGGCTCTCACGGGGAGAGCGTGCTGTACTTGAGGGAAGAACGTACAGCCGGATTGAGGCCAGGGAGAAAATGAGTAAATGGCTGAAGTAATCTGGACGGAGCCCGCCCTTCAAGAGTTGGATGCCATCGCCGAGTACATTGCTCTGGATAATCCTGCCGCCGCAAGTCATCTGGTTCAAGAAGTTTTCGATAAGACCGAGCGCTTGGAAGATTTTCCCCAGTCCGGACGGATTCCTCCAGAACTCCCTAATTCCGTATACAGGGAGATAGTGGTCCCACCTTGTCGCATTTTTTATCGCGAGGATGAAAAGCGAGTTTTTGTTCTTTATGTCATGCGAGAGGAGCGGCAGCTTCGTGCGTTCATGCTTGGAGGCAGCTGAATAGGGCGGTCTCAAGGACCAAGTGCAACACCTGATATAGAGTGTTGCTATGAAAACCTATACGCACTTAACCACTGACGAACGTATCGCCTTGATGCTGATGAAAAGCCAGGGACTGAGCTTGCGGGCTATCAGTCGACACCTGGGCCGCCACGTCAGCAGCCTCAGTCGAGAGCTCAAGCGCAACCACACACACAACCGCTATGACGCTGTTCAGGCCTGCACATTGGCACGCCAGCGGCGTAGCAAGCCGAGACCGCCGTGCCGCCTGCTGCCAGGCAGCGAGCTTTTCCAAGGCATCGCCAAAATGCTTCGAAGGGGCTGGCCTCCTCAGCAAATCGCCGCCAGACTGAAGCAACAATGGCCAGATAGCCCCGAGTTCCATGTGAGTCACGAAAGCATTTATCTAGCAATTTACGCCTATCCCCGTGGGGAGCTGAAGCGCCAGCTGATCAGCTATCTACGCCAAGGCCGCGGTAAGCGCCGCCTGCGCACTGTGAGCGAGGGACGGCGTGAGCGCTATCCCGCTGATCTGAGTATCCATCTGCGCCCACCGGAGGTAGAGGACCGTTTGGTTCCCGGGCACTGGGAAAGCGATTTAATCATGGGTGCCGGTAACCGATCTGCCGTGGCGACCATGGTGGAGCGCACCAGCCGCTTCGTGGTGCTGGCTAAACTGGATCGACCGACAGCAGAATGCGCAGCCCAAGCGATAACCCGTGAAATGTCGCGCATGGCTCCTTCCTTGCTAAAGACCATGACCCATGATCAAGGCAGCGAGATGGCGCGCCACAGGGAGATTACAGCACAAACAGGCATGAACATTTACTTTGCTGACCCGCACAGTCCCTGGCAGCGAGGCAGTAATGAAAATACCAATGGCTTGCTGCGCCAGTACCTGCCGAAGGGTACCGACCTTTCCACGGTCAGCCAGGAGCGCCTTGATGAGATCGCGGAGTTACTGAATACTCGACCGCGTGAGACATTGGGCTGGAAATTTCCTGTCGAAGTGCTGGTGGAGTACCTTCAGTTCTCGCAGAGCAATAACCTGAGTACCATCAACTGATGTTGTACTTAGAGCTGGAGATCGCCAGCTCCTTCTCTATGCAGAACGTCGCGATGATCACATCTGCAGTTTTTCGGATTGTGATGCCCTTTTTGCGTAGTGCACAAGGCCACTTGCAAACCATAAAGCCCAAAGGGGAGCTTTCGCTCCCCTAATGGTGTTCTTGTTTTTCTTGAGCTGTTTTTTGTTCTTTTGAGCGGTGGCAATGCCACCCTGAAACCCATCCCGGGTTGTCTAAAGCAAGCGGATTGCTTTGGATGCGCAGGAAAGTCGTTTCCCATTCTCCAAAAAAATCAGTTTGCTGCACTCGCACGTTTTGTTCTTGTTAGGTGTGGAGCTGAATCTTGTTTTTGTTATTGAGTTTTGCTTCGCGTTTTTATTTTTGTTGTGACTAATACAAAGCAGATCGCGTGCCAGGTTTTAGATATCATTTAAAATCAACGGGTTATGTAAAAAACAGCCATACCGCATCCATCCGCTTATGGCGCAAGTGCTACCTTTTACCCCACCTGAGTGTTACCGCCTGCGCAAGCGGTAGCACAAAAGGGATCGGTGCATTTCTCCCCGAGTCAGATGACTGCACAGACAAGCCTGCCCAGGTGCCCCATATTCAACTCCAACCGGTCACCGGCCTGAACCGGTACCACTGGCCCCAGCGAGCCGGACAGAAGAATTTCTCCGGCCTGTATCGGGTTGCCGTCACGCGCCCGTTTTTGCACCAGCCAGCGACAGGCGTTCCACGGGCTGCCCATGCATTGGCTGGCATTGCCTTCGGCTATTGGTTTGTCGTGGTTGGTCAGGGTGGCGCTCAGTTCTGCCAGGGCTTCGGGATCAGCCGGGTGGTACTGCTCACCCAATATGAAGCCGCCCGATGACAGGTTGTCGGCGACCGCCTCGAACAGCGAACGGGGGCCGCCTTGATAGGCTGAGTCACAGATTTCCAGCGCGACCGTTACGCCGGCGACCGCTTGCTGCAGGACCGCATCGGTGACCTCCGGATCATCGATGGCGGCGGAAAACAGAAATGCCACCTCCATCTCGAGTTTGGGCAACAGAAACTGGCTGCTGTCCAGCGAGCCTCCAGTGATCTGCCAGCCGGTAAGCAGCGTCGCGACCAAGGGACTGTCCAACCCCAGCGCCGCTTGCATGCGCGTGTCGGTCAACCCGAGCTTGCTACCGGCAATGGTCTGTCCGTCGGCCAGGTAGCGGGCGATCAGGCCTTCACTTACCTGTTGCGCCTGCTTCAGCGTCATCAGCGGATACCGCTCGGTCAGCCCGACACCGGGCTGACGTTGCCGTCGAGCCAGGTAGAGCTCATCGGCGAGAGCGTTGGGTTTGAACTCCTCGCTCATGGCCGATCCGCCTGTACCGGCGTCTCGCCGACGACGGTGCTACGGAACATTTCCCGGCGCGCCCCGTGATAGTCCGATAGCGGCAAGTGCCAGGTGCAGCGGTTGTCCCAGATCGCCAGGGTGCCTGGTGCCCAGCGCATACGGCAGGTGAAGGTGGTCGCCGAGGCCACCGAAAACAGGTACTCGAGGATCGGGCGCGACTCCTCGGGTTTCATGCCCTCGATTCCGAGGGTGTAGGCTGGATTGGCGAACAGCACGCTGCGGCCGGTTTCCGGGTGCTTGGTTACCAGCGGATGGCAGCGCACCTCATCGTCCACCGACTCGCCGTAGAGAATCTTCATGTTTTCCAGGCCTGCATTGTGTCGGCTGTTGGGGCCATAGGCGCTTTCCGGGCTATGAATGCCACGCAGGCTGTGCAGCATTTTTTTCATCGCCGGAGACAGCCACTCATACGCCAGATACATATTGGCATACAGGGTGTCACCGCCACTGGCCGGCACATCGTGGCCATACAGCAAGGTGAAGGCCGGCGGGCGTTCCTGGAAGGTCCAATCGGTATGCCAGGCGCCGCCGAAAATGATCGGCGAGCCTTCTCTTGCTTCCTTGACCACATGAACGAGGTTCGGGTGGTCGACCATGGTCTTGACGTAAGGCTCCTTGCCGAATTCGCCAAAGCGCTGGGTCACCGCCTCGAGCTGGCTTGGACTCAACTGCTGGTCCCGGATAAACAGGACCTGGTGGTTCATCAACGCCTGGCGCAACTCGGCCTGCCCTTCTGCCGAGAGCTGATTGAGGTTGATATCAGTTACCTCGGCGCCCAGCGAACCGGCAACCGGCGTCGCGGTGAAGTGGCGGTAATCACGGGCCGGATTATTGGCAGCAGTGGTATAGAAAAATTCAGGCATGGCGGCACTCTCTTGTTGTGTTTTGGCTACAGTGCTGAAAACTGCTGCAGCAAACCATGATAATTACTGCCACCCCATGATATTTACTGCCACCCTGCCGGGAGCATCATATGGATTGGCGACAGCAGCGCGACAACACCAATATCCGCTACCTGCTACAGGTAGCAGCCACCGCTGGCATATCCGCCGATGCCTGCCTGGCGGATACCGGCTTGCAACAGCAACGACTGGCTGAAGGCAATGGATACCAGCTGTGGCAGGAACTGGCTGCCATTCGCAATCTGATAGCGCTCCGGCCAGACCCCGGCCTCGGGATGCAGATGGGAGATTGCTACCATCTGACCAGCCTGGGATTGCTGGGCTATGCCATGCTCTCCAGCCCCAATCTCTGGGAAGCGATCCGGATCAGCAAACGTTTTCGCTCATTGTCGCTGGCGATCTGCCCGGTCACGCTTTCGCTCTGCGAAGAAGGAGTGTGGATGTCTCTGGATAGCAGCGTGCTACCCCAGGATGCTCGCGACCTGATGGTCGGACGTGGGCTGACAGCCTGGCTGCGGCTATTCAGCGAATTGCTGCAGCGTCCCTTCATGCCTCTGCAGATATCCTTGTCTGGGGCGGAGCCAGTACTGGCAGATCGTTACCGTGACTATTTCAGCTGCCCCATTGTGCTCGAGCAACGCCATGACGGCATGCTGATCGCCCGACAGGATCTGGACAGCCCGCTGCCCCTTGCCAACGCCCAGACCCAGCGCAGCTGCGCGCTGTTATGCGAACGCCTTTGTGACGGGCTGGCTGATATACAGGGCACGCTGGCACGGCGGGTATTGCAGCAATTGATGAGTCATTCCGGCAAACCATGCCGTGCCGACGAGATAGCCGCCCGCCTGGGCATGTCAGAGCGCACCCTGCATCGCCGGTTGGCGGATGAGAAACAGCCGTTCCGCATATTGCACGATCGGGTCAAACGCAATCTGGCGGAACGGCTGCTGCGTGACAGCATGCTGGGGCTGGAAAGCATCGCGCAACAACTGGGATATGCCGAGGCCGCCAGTTTTTCACGGGCCTTCAAGCGCTGGAATGGGGTATCCCCGGACCAGTGGCGTCGTCTTCAGGACGACGACAGCGTGGCCCGAGTACTTACATAAGGGCAGATACGTCAGAACCGATCCACCGCAAACGGCGTCATATCAATCGCCGACGTTTCCCCATCCATCATCTGCGCCAGCAATTCGCCGGTCGCCGGGCCGAGGGTGAAGCCCTGGTGACCATGCCCGAAGGCCAGCCACAGGCCGTCTTTGCCCGGTGCCGGGCCAATGACGGGTTTCATGTCAGGCATGCATGGGCGGGCGCCCTTCCAGGGTTCGGCGTCGCGGCGCTTGCCCAGGGGGAAGAGATTGCGGGCAGCGCGTTCGGCGGCGGCGAGTTGTTTGTATTTGGGTGGGGCGTTGAGGTCGGCCAGTTCTGCGCCGGTGGTCAGGCGAATGCCGGCGCGCATGGGTTCGAGCAGGAAACCGCGTTCGGCGTCCATCACCCAGTGATTGAGCGAGGCGCCCTGCTCTGTCGAGTAATGCATATGATAGCCGCGCTTGACGAACAGCGGGACGCGAATGCCCAGTTGCATCAGCACATCGCTGGACCAGGGGCCGAGGGCGACCACCACCTGATCGGCTTCGAGTGCGCCTTCACTGGTGGTCACGTGCCAGCCATTGCCTTCCCGGGTTATGCCCTCGACACTGGCCTGCAACAGGCGACCGCCCTGCTCTTCGAAGTTGCGCGCATAGGCTTGTACCAGGGCGCCCGGGTCCGACACCATCCACGGCTGGGTCCAATGGATGGCGCCGACCAGTTCCCTGGCCAGGTAGGGTTCCGCTGCCTGGAGCTGTTCGGCTGACAGCACTTCGTACTCCACACCGAAGCGCTCGCGGTCTTCGCGGGCCTTTGCCACGCGCTCATCCAATGCGCTCTGGGTGCGGTACAGCTCCAACCAGCCGCCCTTGCGGATCAGGTCTTCAGCGCCGGCAGCTTCGATCATGGGGGCGTGGGCATCCTGGCAACGCATGATCAGCGAGGCCCATTCCTTGACGATGCGGTCGTAGCGCGCCCCTCCGGAGTTGTGCCAGTACTGCAACAAGGGGACGGCGGCGCTGACCATGCCGGTGGGGCGGTAGCGGATGTCCACTTCGCGGTTGGGCAGGACGCGCAACAGGGTGCCGAGATCCCGTGGGAAAGCGTAGGGGCGCACGGCTTCGCGCTGGATGATGCCGGCGTTGCCGAAGGAGGTTTCGCGGCCTGGCTCGCGGCGGTCGACCAGCGTCACGCGATGGCCGCGGCGCGCGAGGTGCCAGGCAACGGAAACGCCGACCATACCGGCGCCAAGGACGAGGATGTTACGCGACATGGAGTGCTCCTGGCTGTAGGGAGGGTGGTGTTATGGGGAGAGTTTAGCAAGGGTTTGGGCGGGGGTGGGTTCTGGGGGATTGTGGACGAGCTGGTGCGCGTCCGTCCCAGGGAGAGCCTGGGCCAGGCTATCACGCTGGCCGGGAGGGGTTCTGAAGTGTGCCCCGGTAACAGGGGCGATCTATGGCACACCCAGCGCCCCGGCCTTTTCTGCCGGGGCGCTGGCTTGCTCATGCTACTGGGGGCAGGCTCCCAGGTTGGCCTGAATAATCGCCAGGTCCTGGGCGTTGGTCAGGCCGTCATGGTTGAAGTCATACATGCTGGACTCTCCCCATTCCGCGCTGAGCTGGGTGTAGTTATCGATATCTTCCTGATCGACAACCCCATCACTATTACCGTCACCGGGGCAGGCTTGGTGCGAGGCCAATAGCAGGTCAAGTTGATAGTTCAGCTCGTCGTAATGCTCCTGCTCAACGGCATCGAGATCGTCCTTGGGCAACTCATGGTCCTCGCGGTCCAGGCGGGGAATGGGCGCAGCCTGATTGATACGGTAGAGCTCATTGCTCTTGATGAGAACGCCGCTATCGGTATCCGGGTCATATTCCAGTGCCTCGTTGCGTACCAGTTTGTACTCATCGTCACGTATGGCCATGTAATCGAGGGCGCCCATGGTGACCCTGTGCTCTTCGTAGTCATTGCCATATTTTTCATAGATGGCCTGATTGACCTGCCAGCAATGATCTACCGCCTTGATGGGATCACCCTCTTCGGTACCCAGCACAGCCCCGGGGCCCCACCAAACGCCGTTATTGTCGGCGCAAATCTGGGCGGACATTGGCGTATGGGAGCAGAAGTTGCCACTGAACACGCAGGGTCCATTTACTCCGTCATTAGCCAGAATATTCAGACCACCGTGAGTGAAATTGAGCTCACGCACGCTGTCGCGCTCGGGGTTGGTCAGATAGGACAGCATTTCCTCGGCGTCAGTACCCTGCGGCACGACTTCATCCAGATCGATACCGGCAACATCGGCAAAGAACTGGTAGAGGTCAACCGCGTTGATCATATGCTCCACATTGCGGTCGGGTTGCTCGACCAGCGGGCCGGAGATGACCAGCGGCACCCAGACGCCGGTCTGATAGGCCGATCCCTTGGACCGTCCCATATCAAAGCCGGCCTTGACCGTGGGGGCAAAGGAGCCGTTATCACCGATCACGACCACCATGGTGTTGCTGGCTTGCGGATCGTAGCTCAGGCTTCCGTCGCTCGCTCGGGTCGCGAGGCCGGTTTCCACCAGCAGTCGTCCCAGCTCGGTGTCCAGGGACTCGATCAGCGCGTCGGTAATGCTGCGCTGATTGAGCGGCGCTTCCGAGGTGCAGTTGGCCTCCAGCGTGTCGGCCCTGGCGGTAGGCGCCAGGGCCCGTGGCGGATGCTGCAACGGGGTATGGGCCGAGCTGAAGCTGACGGTCGCCATCCACGGCGTATCGTCGCTGCGGGTGTTGATCCAATCAATAGCGGAATCGACTTCAATGGTGGCCCGGTAGCCGCGCGAGCGTGGGTCAGCCAGGCTGACATCCTCCACCTCTCCGTCCCAGTTGATCAGCAACTTGGAAACGTAGTGCGCGTTCTCTCTTTTGAAGTCCACCAGACCTTCCAGCTCACTCTGCTCCACTACCTGAGCCAGACAGGCTTGCCCCGGCACCAACACACCGCCCTGGGTCAGGCACTGCAAGCCGGCCGGATCGCCATCCTGCTCCCCGGCTATCTCGGTACAACTGGCGCTACCGCCCGCTTGCGGAACATAGCAGGCTCCGGCATGCGCACCGCCAGGCTGACCTGGTCCCGGCACGAAGCCACAGGAATACTGGTCCTCTGCGCCCACGATACCTGCGGAGGTATCAATCGATGCCGGCAGGCCGCCCCAGCCGTAGAAGTACTCCCAGCCCAGAGCTGCAGGC
This sequence comes from Candidatus Pseudomonas excrementavium, assembly GCA_019116555.1. GTDB lineage: Bacteria > Pseudomonadota > Gammaproteobacteria > Pseudomonadales > Pseudomonadaceae > Halopseudomonas > Halopseudomonas excrementavium. The sequence continues at coordinate 3,811 of DXBL01000025.1, read as the reverse complement.
GCAGCGAAACCGGCCGGGTTATTCTCCGGGCCACCGATATGGAACTTGCCAAACATGCCGTTCTCATAACCGGCGGTGGCGAGGACCTTGGGAATGGTCATCACGTAAGGCGACACATGGGAGTTAGCCAGGTCGTCTGGCCCGATCGCCTGCAACACGTTGGTGCGCATCGGATAAAGCCCGGTCACAAAGGTCGCCCGGCTCGGCGAGCATTCAGGCATGGCCCAGGTGTTGCGAAAACGGATGCCGCTATCGGCCAGGGTATCGATGGAAGGTACCGCCGGCGGCCCGGCTATATCGGTGCCGCCATAACCGAATGATTCCATCTGATCGATACCGACGTCGTCCATGATGACGAACAGGATATTCGGCGGCTGATCGGCTGCCGGCGGGTCATTGGATGATGAAGAGCCGCTATCGCTGTCGAGCCAGCAGGATGCCAGCGACATCGAAGCAACCAGCAACGCACCTTGACGTAAAAGTCTGAACTGCATGGCATATCCCTCTCTTGCTTTTGTTATCGGGCATCGGCCCTACCGTCGCAGCAGCGGGTCACCCGGGTTTTGTGCAGCCAGCTCCGCCAACAGGGAGTCTGCCTCCACTTGATTACCTGCGGACCGCAGGTAGCTGATCAAGGCCTGTCGTGCCCGGCGGTTGGTCGGCTGCGCCTGCACCTGGCTGCGCAAGAGGTCCAACGCGGCTTCCGCCTGCCCGCTGCCATGCAGGGCGACGGCTAATACATAACCGTACTCGGCCTGCTCCGGTGCCAGCTCATAGGCACGTTTCAGGGCCTGCAGGGCTTGCTCGTATTGCCGCTGGCGCACCAGCGCCAGGCCGTAGGCATGCTGCAGTGAAGGCTCCTGGGGATACTGTTCGATACTGTCGCGCAGCAGACTCAAGGCTGCCTCGGGATTTCCGGCAGCCTGCTCCCGCCATTGCGCCAGCATGATCCGCGCGGGATGGAAGGTCGGATCCTGGCGCAGCGCCTGTTGCAGTGCCGGCTCGACATCCGCCTGTCGTCCGGTCAACTGATAGATACCGGCCAGGTTGAGCTGGGATTCGGCCCGCTCGAGCATGGTGCGCTGGCTCTGCTCGTACTCGCTGATCAATTGCTGCAACACGGGCGGTTCGACGCTGGACTCGGCCGCCAATTGCAACAATTGCCAGGCCGCTTCCAGCCGGACCGCCCGCACCGGGTCCTCCAGCAGGCGGGTCAATAACTGGATCTGCTGGTTTGGAGCGGTCAAGGAGCCGAGCAACCCTGCGGCGGTGTGGCGTACCTGGGGGGAGGATGAGTTCAGCGCCTCGACCACCGCTTGCTGGGCAGCGGTCGACGGATAGCTGGGCAGCTCGCTGAGCAGAGTGGCACGGCGAATGTCGGCCAGATCGGTTCGTGCCAGTTGCCGTGTCAGAGCCTGCGCCGCCCCCGGCAGTCCCTGCCGCGCCGCATGCAGATCCCGGGCGTAACCGCCATCGCGCGGCTGAGCATCGGGGAACCACTGCTGAAACGCGGCCGCCACCTTATCTTCGGTCTGTTGATGGCAGCCGAGACAGGCATCGGAGTGCTCCAACTCACGTGCCTGCAATGGGTTTGGCGAGGTGAAGCTGTGGTCATGGCGCAGGTCGTTGGTCATGTACAGCTTGCCGGGCATATGGCAACTGACGCACTGGCTTCCCGGCGAGCCAGCAGGATGGTGGTGATGGGCGGGATGATCATAGTTCCTGGCCTGCAACCCGCTGGCATCGATGCCGGCCCGGGTCGCCTGGCCGGTCGGATTATGGCACTGGGTGCAGACGGCATTGACGGGGGCCCGCAGCTCGACGCTGTGGGGGTTGTGACAGTCCGAACAGACCACTCCGGCGGCGTGCATCCGGCTTTGCTGAAAAGAGCCGTACTCGAACACTTCGTCCTTGATCTTGCCGTCGACTTCATACAAGTCGGCGCTGAGGATCACCGGCAGGTAATCATCCAGCAGTTGGTTGCCATGGGTGTAGCCATTGTCCAGCGTCATGCGGCGGCTGTGGCAGCGGGCACAGGTTTCCGGCTCGCGGGCGGTGCCCATCAGATTCGCCTCGAAGCCCCTCCCGTTCGCAGCTTTATTGCCACTTTCCGCCCATTGGAGATGGCCGGCTGCCGGGCCATGGCAGCTCTGACAGCCCACCCCCAGTGCCTGCCACTTGCTGGAATAAGTATTGGCTACCGGGTCGTAATCGCGCTGGAAACCGGTGGTGTGACATTCAATGCACATGAAGTCGGCATTCTGCTGCGCCCCGCTCCAGTGCAGGCGGTGCTGGTGGTCCACCGCATCGCCGTCGTACAGATGAAACCAGCGCTGCTCGGGCACATCCCAGGCAGCGCCGTGGGATTGCAGGCGGCCGTCGTTCAGTTGCAGGAAGTATTGCTGCAGCGGCTCGACACCGAAAGTGTAAGCCACCGGATGATCGGTGGGCTTGCCTTCGGCATTCGGAGTATTGACCCAGAAACCACCGTCACGGCGGAAGAAGCGGCTGGTTTCAGTATCGCTGGTCAGGGATTGCTGGTCGAAGTTGCCCAGCACCGTATCGTCGTTGGCCGGCTGCATGGCCAACTGGTGGTGAGAGTTCAGCCAGTCGGCATGTTGCTCGGTGTGGCAGCTCTGGCAACGGGTTTCATCGACCCACTCCGAGCGGGACGAGGCAGCGGCGGACGGCGACGGCTTATCGTCTGCCAGCGCTTGCCAGGCAGTGCCGAACGCAATAAAAGGTACCACCAGCCACAGACTGCTTTTTATCATGGCTTGATCACGGCTCTTGTTATTTTTCAGCGTCGGTGGCCGATGCTGGAGATGCACGGAATATAAGGCGCTTGGTCTTCTTGGGGATCGAGTCTAGCCCAGAATCCTCCGACTACCAAGCAAAATTAGAGTTTTTGCTCCACAAAGAAGAAGTTGACCGTTCCTGCCCTGCACACGCTTAGCGCGTGTGCAGAAACGCCGGCCAGATCGTCCGTAGCAGCGCCGGACGGTAACTCAGGGTGATGGCCGTGGCAACGGCAGCCACCGGCAACAGGGTGAACCACACCAGCACCGCCATGGACGGATGGTCGGCCTTGAAGCAGCATAGCACCGATATCGCCAGTGCCAGCCAGCCAAGGGTACGCAGGTAGCCCGGCGCACCCTCCTCTGAACCAAACACCTGGCGCCAGTGCGCTGGCAGGGACAGCGCCAGCCAACTGGTCGCCAGGACCATGCTGGCGGCCGCCGCCAGCAACCACAGACCTGCGTTACTCATAGGCCACCCCACCAATTCGGCTACCGGTCCTGACCTCAAGGGGTCTGGCCAGGCGGCGGGCCGTGAGCACCGCTACCAGTGCGCAGGCCAACAGGCTCAGATCGACGCCGGCCACCGCCCAGTAGGGGTCAGGCAGCAGGGTCTTGAGCAGGTGATCACCGGTAGTGATCCAGTTGAGCAGCAGCGCCGCGATACAGAGCAGCGCCACAGCCCAGCATTGCTCGCGCCAGGCCAGGTTGTGCCGCGCCTGGGCCACTGGCGTGCTACGCCATAGCGCATGCAGCAGACTCAGCAGCCAGACACCCCAGAACGTCCACTTTTCCCACTCACCACGGTCGGGCATGGCCTCGGGCAACAGCCGGTTGGCCACGAGCATGGCGACCGTTGCCAGCAGCATACCGGTAACCGTAGTGACCGCCATGGCGTCCACCAGCCGACAGCCCTGCAGGCCGCGGCGAGCGTGCTCCTGCTTGCGCTTCTCAACAAAGAACACAAAGCCGGTGGCAATGCACATACAGCCCAGCAAACCACCCGCCACATA
>DXBL01000216.1 GCA_019116555.1 Candidatus Pseudomonas excrementavium | reverse complement strand
TTGGCTCCGCGACCAGGACTCGAACCTGGGACCCAATGATTAACAGTCATTTGCTCTACCGACTGAGCTATCGCGGAACGGATGCGCGCACTTTACCAAAAAATTCATCCAAGTCAATACTTTGAACCGCTTTTCAATAACTGCGCGCAGGTTCGGCTCAGCCTTCCAGCATCACCTTGGCCATCGCATTGGCCACCAGATCGATATTGCCATGGTTGAGCGCAGCCACGCAGATGCGCCCGCTGCCGACCGCGTAAATGGCGGATTCCTCGGCCAGGCGTGCGACCTGTTCACGGCTCAGGCCCGAATAGGAGAACATGCCGCGCTGCTGTTCGATGAAGCTGACATCCTGCTGCACTCCAGCGGCGCGCAACTTGTCGGCCAGGGCGTGGCGCATCTGCTTGATGCGTACCCGCATTTCAGCCAGCTCTTCGACCCACATGGCATGCAGCTCGGCATTGTTCAACACGGCAGCCACCACCTTGGCGCCATGGGTCGGCGGGTTGGAATAGTTGGTGCGGATGACCCGCTTGAGCTGGGACAGCACCCGCTCGCCTTCCTCGGGCGTTTCAGTGATCAGCGTCAGCGCGCCGACGCGCTCACCGTACAGCGAGAAGGATTTGGAGAAGGAGCTGGCAATCAGGCAGGGCAGGCCGGCCTCGGCGAACAGGCGTACCGCCAGTGCGTCGTCTTCCAGGTTGTCGCCAAAACCCTGGTAAGCGATATCCAGGAAGGGTACATGGTTGCGCTTGCGGACGACGTCGATCACCTGTTTCCACTGATCCGCACTGAGGTCTACCCCGGTCGGATTGTGACAACAGGCATGCAGCAGTACCACGCTGCCTTCGGGCAGGGCTTCGATGCCCTGCAGCATGCCTTGGAGGTTCAGGCCGTGGGTGGCCGGATCATAGTAGGGGTAGGTCACCACTTCGTAACCGGCAGTCTCGAACAGTGAGCGATGGTTTTCCCAGCTCGGGTCACTGATCGCGACCAGGCGCTTGTCAGCCTGGCGATACAGGAAGTCCGCACCCAGTTTCAGCGCGCCGGTACCGCCCAGTGACTGGGCAGTAACCAGACGACCGGAGGCCAGCAGCGCCGAATCGGCACCCAGCAGCAGCTTCTGTACCGCTACATCATAGGGCGCCAGGCCCTCCATCGGCAGGTAGGTGCGGGCGGCGTGCTCGGCAACGCGGGCTTCTTCCGCTGCCTGCACTGCGCGGAGCAGGGGCACCTTGCCATTTTCGTCGTAATAGACGCCCACGCCCAGATTGACTTTTTCTGTACGCGGATCGGCATTGAAGGCTTCGTTCAGGCCAAGGATGGGATCGCGTGGCGCCATTTCTACGGGGGAAAACAGACTCATGATATGGGCAGACTCGAAACAGGTGAATGTAAGCGTCGGGCTGTGCCGCAGGCGGCCGACTATTATAAACAGAGACCGGGGCGGGGTGCGAGCCCGTGCCGCCCGCTGCGGCGGCGAATGAACCTAGAACAGGCGCCGAGGTGGGCAATGCTATGATTAGGGCTATCTGTCCATTCGCGGTGCCGTTCCGTCATGAGCCAATTCAATCTGCAAACCCGTTTCAAGCCCGCCGGTGACCAGCCGGTTGCCATCGAGCAATTGGTGGAGGGTCTGGAAGCCGGCCTGTCCCACCAGACCCTGCTTGGAGTGACGGGGTCAGGGAAAACCTTCACCATCGCCAACGTCATCCAGCGCATGCAGCGTCCGGCCATCATCATGGCGCCGAACAAGACGCTGGCCGCGCAGCTGTATGGCGAGTTCCGTGAGTTCTTCCCGAACAATGCGGTGGAATATTTCGTCTCCTATTACGACTACTACCAGCCCGAGGCCTACGTGCCGGCGTCGGACACCTTTATCGAGAAGGATGCCTCGATCAACGATCATATCGAGCAGATGCGCCTGTCGGCGACCAAGGCGTTAATGGAGCGGCCGGATGCGATCATCGTGGCCACCGTGTCGGCGATCTATGGCCTGGGTGATCCAGAGTCCTATCTGCGCATGGTGCTGCATATCGACCGCGGCGATATTCTCGATCAGCGCACCATGCTGCGCCGCCTGGCAGAGCTGCAATACACGCGCAACGATATGGAGCTGTCCCGTGCCACCTATCGGGTGCGCGGTGATGTGATCGATGTCTATCCTGCGGAATCCGATCTGGAAGCCATCCGCATCGAGCTATTCGACGATACGGTGGAAACCATCAGCTTCTTCGACCCGCTGACGGGTGAGGTTTTGCGTAAGGTTCCGCGCGTAACTATCTATCCTAAATCACATTATGTGACACCGCGGGAGAAGCTGCTTGAGGCGGTAGAGGAGATCAAGGTCGAGCTCAAGGAGCGTCTGGAGGTACTCCATAGTCAGAACAAGCTGGTCGAGGCGCAGCGTCTGGAGCAGCGCACCCGCTTCGATATGGAAATGATCATGGAGCTGGGGTACTGCAACGGTATCGAGAACTACTCGCGCTACCTGTCCGGACGACCGCAGGGTGAAGCGCCGCCAACTCTGTTTGATTACCTGCCGGCCAATGCCTTGCTGGTGATCGATGAGTCCCACGTGTCGGTACCTCAAGTCGGTGCCATGTACAAGGGCGACCGCTCGCGCAAGGAAACCCTGGTGGAGTACGGTTTCCGTCTCCCCTCGGCGCTGGATAACCGGCCCATGCGCTTCGACGAGTGGGAAGCTATCTCACCGCAGGCCATCTTCGTCTCTGCCACCCCGGGCCCTTACGAAGAAACTCATGCCGGCCGAGTGGTGGAGCAGGTGGTACGGCCGACAGGTCTGGTCGACCCGCTGATCGAAGTGCGGCCGGCCACGACCCAGGTGGACGATCTGCTGTCGGAAATCGGCCTGCGTGTCGCCCAGGGTGAGCGGGTGCTGGTCACCACGCTGACCAAGCGCATGGCCGAAGACCTCACCGATTACCTGGCCGATCATGGCGTGCGGGTACGCTATCTGCATTCGGATATCGACACGGTGGAACGCGTCGAAATCATTCGCGATCTTCGTATCGGTGGTTTCGATGTGCTGGTCGGCATTAACTTGTTGCGCGAAGGCCTTGATATGCCTGAGGTTTCTCTCGTCGCGATTCTGGATGCAGACAAGGAGGGTTTCCTCCGCTCGGAGCGCTCATTAATCCAGACCATCGGCCGGGCGGCGCGAAACCTGAACGGCAAGGCCATCCTCTATGCCGACCGCATCACCGGGTCGATGGAACGCGCCATCGACGAAACCGAGCGCCGTCGCGCCAAGCAGATCAATTTCAACCTGGAGCACGGCATTACCCCCAAAGGAGTGGTCAAGAGTGTCCAGGATATTCTCGAAGGCGCAGTGGTCCCCGGCAGCCGTTCCAGCAAGCGGCGTCAGTTCAAGGCCGCCGAAGACTCTGCTGATTACGCGGTCGACAAGCTGCGTTCGCCGTCGGAAATCACCAAGCGCATCCGCCAGTTGGAAGAGAAGATGTATCAGCACGCCCGGGATCTCGAATTCGAGGCCGCGGCACAGCTGCGCGATGATATACAACAGCTGCGCAAGCAGTTGGTCAACGTCTGAGGAAATATCGAGGTTTTTGCACTTTTTCAGTGACTTAGGGGTTGACGGGTGCGAGGGTGGTCCGTATAGTTCGCCTCCATCGCAGGCACGTAGCTCAGTTGGTTAGAGCACCACCTTGACATGGTGGGGGTCGTTGGTTCGAATCCAATCGTGCCTACCAAATTAAAGCCCGATCACCCTGTGTGATCGGGCTTTTTTATTTCTACGTCGAACGGAACTGCAGCAGCAGACATTCCGGTCGGCTATTTCCATCATGTGGCCTTGCGTAGCGGTCACCACTGAAAAGGAGCGGTACATGCCCATCGTTACTCTTCCTGACGGCAGTCAGCGTACTTTTGATCACCCCGTCAGCGTAGCCGAAGTGGCCCAGTCCATCGGTGCGGGTCTGGCCAAGGCCACCGTGGCGGGCAAGATCGACGGCCGTCTGGTTGATGCCTGTGACGTCATTGATCGGGACGCCAGCCTGCAAATCATCACGCCGAAAGACGAAGAGGGATTGGAGATCATCCGCCACTCCTGCGCTCACCTGGTCGGGCATGCGGTCAAGCAGTTGTACCCGACGGCGAAGATGGTGATCGGGCCGGTCATCGACGAAGGCTTCTATTACGATATCGCCTTCGAGCGTAGCTTTACGCCGGAGGATATGGCGGCCATCGAAAAGCGCATGCGCGAGCTGATCGCCACCGAATACGATGTCATCAAGAAGATGACGCCGCGCGACGAGGTGGTCCAGGTATTCACCGAACGGGGCGAGGATTACAAGTTGCGCCTTGTCGAAGACATGCCCGATGAGCAAGCCATGGGCTTGTACTACCACGAAGAATACGTCGACATGTGCCGTGGTCCGCACGTGCCCAATACCCGATTCCTCAAGGCTTTCCAGCTGACCCGCATTTCCGGCGCCTATTGGCGCGGCGATGCGAAGAACGAGCAGCTGCAGCGCATCTACGGTACTGCCTGGGCGGACAAGAAGCAGTTGGCTGCCTATATCAAGCGCATCGAGGAAGCCGAGAAGCGTGATCATCGCAAGATCGGCAAGCGCCTGAACCTGTTCCATACCCAGGAAGAGGCTCCCGGCATGGTGTTCTGGCACCCGAATGGCTGGACCGTCTACCAGGTGCTCGAGCAGTACATGCGCAAGCTCCAGCGTGACGCTGGCTACCGCGAGATCCGCACGCCCCAGGTGGTGGATCGGGTGCTGTGGGAGCGTTCCGGGCACTGGGAGCACTATTCGGCGAACATGTTCACTACCGAGTCGGAAAGCCGCGATTACGCGATCAAGCCGATGAACTGCCCGTGCCACATCCAGGTGTTCAATCAGGGGCTGAAGAGCTACCGCGAGCTGCCGCTGCGTCTGGCCGAGTTCGGTTCCTGTCACCGCAACGAGCCGTCCGGCTCGCTGCATGGTCTGATGCGGGTGCGCGGATTCACCCAGGACGATGCGCACATCTTCTGTACCGATGAGCAGGTCAAGGCAGAGGCGGCTGACTTCATCGCGCTGACCTTGCAGGTCTATCGCGATTTCGGCTTTGACGATGTCGAACTGAAGCTGTCCACCCGTCCGGAAGACCGGATGGGTGATGACGCCGACTGGGATCAGGCGGAGCGTGGGCTGGAAGAGGCGCTGAACGAGGCTGGCCTCAAGTGGGAGCTGCAGCCCGGCGAAGGTGCTTTCTACGGGCCGAAGATCGAATTCTCGCTGCGCGACTGCCTTGGTCGGGTCTGGCAATGCGGTACGTTGCAGCTGGATTTCATGTTGCCGGGCCGTCTCGGTGCGCAATACGTGGCCGAAGATGGTGCGCGCAAGACACCGGTCATGCTGCATCGCGCCATTCTCGGCTCGTTCGAGCGCTTCATCGGTATCCTGATCGAGCACTACGCGGGAGATTTTCCGGCGTGGCTGGCACCGACCCAGGTGGCGGTGCTGAATATCACCGATAATCAGGCGCAGTTTTGCCAGGAAGTCGAGAAATCTCTCAATGAAATGGGATATCGTGCTGTTGCGGACTTGAGAAACGAGAAGATCGGCTTTAAAATCCGCGAGCATACTTTGCACAAGACTCCCTATCTGCTGGTAATCGGCGACCGGGAAGTCGAATCGCACACTGTGGCCGTGCGCACGCGGGAGGGTAAAGATCTGGGTACGATGACCATTGCCGAGTTCTCCGAGTTCCTTGCCCGCGCCGTCGCACAACGAGGCCGCCCGAATTCGGAGCAATAAAGATTAAACGCGAGATGAGACAAGACAAAAGAGCCGCACAACGTCCGCCGATCAACGAAAACATCACGGCGCGCGAAGTGCGCCTGATTGGCGCCGAAGGTGAACAAATCGGTATCGTGTCCATTCAGGAAGCACTGGCCGCCGCAGAGGAGGCCAAGCTCGACCTGGTTGAAATCTCCCCCGACGCAGAACCGCCTGTCTGCCGAATCATGGATTACGGCAAGCACATCTTCGAAAAGAAGAAACAACAGGCCGCTGCGCGGAAGAATCAGAAGCAGATTCAGATCAAGGAAATCAAGTTTCGTCCAGGGACGGAAGAAGGGGACTATAAGGTCAAGCTTCGCAACCTTATCAAGTTCCTCAGTGAGGGTGACAAAGCCAAGGTATCCCTGCGATTCCGCGGCCGCGAAATGGCTCATCAGGAGCTGGGCATGGAGTTGTTGAAGCGGGTTGAAGCCGATCTCGCCGAATACGGCACCGTTGAACAGCACCCGAAAATGGAAGGTCGTCAATTGATGATGGTCCTAGCACCCAAGAAGAAAAAGTAATCTCCAGGGCAACGCCAGGCCTTGTGATTATCTTATCCACTCTATTTGGAGTACCTGAACATGGCAAAGATGAAAACCAAGAGCGGTGCCGCCAAGCGCTTTAAAGTGACTGGCAATGGCATCAAGCACAAGCACGCTTTCAAAAGCCACATCCTGACCAAGATGAGCACCAAGCGTAAGCGTCAACTGCGTGGTACTTCTCAGCTCAATGCTGCAGATGTCCAGAAAGTTGAACGTATGTTGCGCCTCCGTTAATCAAGGTTGAGGATTTAAAGAATGGCTCGTGTTAAGCGTGGTGTAATGGCGCGCAAGCGTCACAAGAAGATTCTGAAACTCGCCAAAGGTTACTACGGTGCGCGCTCGCGTGTATTCCGGGTTGCCAAGCAGGCGGTCATCAAGGCAGGTCAGTACGCCTATCGTGACCGCAAGCAGCGCAAGCGTCAGTTCCGTGCTCTGTGGATTGCCCGTATCAACGCTGGTGCTCGTCAGAATGGCATGTCCTACAGCCGTCTGATCGCTGGCCTGAAAAAGGCGTCCGTTGAAATCGACCGTAAGGTTCTGGCCGATCTGGCTGTGAACGAAAAAGCGGCGTTTACCGCGATTGTCGAAAAAGCAAAGGCTAGCCTGGCTTAAGCCCTCGTTACGACAATCACCGGCACCTCGTGTGCCGGTTGGCAACGTCATTAATAGGGGAAGAGCCTCATCGCTCTTCCCCTATTTTTGTTTCTGGAGTGTGAAATGGAAAACCTAGACGCGCTGGTCTCCCAGGCCCTCGAGGCCGTGCAGCAGGCGGCTGATGTCAATGCGCTGGAGCAGCTTCGCGTCCAGTATCTCGGCAAGAAGGGCGAGCTTACCCAGGTGATGAAGACCCTGGGCAATATTCCTGCCGAAGAGCGCCCCAAGGTCGGCGCTATGGTCAATGAAGCCAAGGAGCAGGTGCAGACCGCACTGAATGCTCGCAAGACTGACATGGAAGCGGTGGCGCTGAATGCCAGGCTGGCTGCGGAGCGGGTTGACGTGACCCTGCCGGGCCGCGGTCAGGTCAGTGGCGGATTGCATCCGGTCACCCGGACCATGGAGCGGATTGAAGAATTCTTTTCCCGCATCGGCTACGCCGTCGCGGAAGGCCCTGAAGTGGAAGATGATTACCACAACTTCGAGGCGCTCAATATTCCCGGTCATCACCCCGCCCGGGCGATGCACGATACTTTCTATTTCAACGCCAACACGCTGCTGCGTACTCACACCTCGCCGGTACAGGTGCGTACCATGGAAAGCCAGGAGCCGCCGATCCGTATCGTCTGCCCCGGCCGCGTCTATCGCTGCGATTCGGATCTGACTCATTCGCCGATGTTTCATCAGGTCGAAGGCCTGTTGGTGGACCGCAAGGTCAGCTTCGCCGATCTGAAGGGCACCATTGCCGAGTTTCTGCAGGTGTTCTTCGAGAAGGATCTGAAGGTGCGCTTCCGGCCGTCATTCTTTCCGTTCACCGAGCCGTCCGCCGAGGTCGATATCCAGTGCGTGATGTGCAGTGGCTGCGGTTGCCGTGTGTGCAAGCAGACTGGTTGGCTGGAAGTCATGGGCTGCGGCATGGTGCACCCCAATGTATTCCGCTCCTCGGGGATCGATCCCGAACAGTTTCAGGGCTTTGCCTTCGGCATGGGCGTCGAGCGTCTGGCCATGCTGCGTTACGGCGTGAACGATCTGCGCCTGTTCTTCGACAACGATCTGCGCTTTCTTGCCCAGTTTCGCTGACACCGTAACCGCAACCCCTTTGATAGCAGGAAGAGAACATGAAATTCAGTGAACAGTGGCTGCGCAGCTGGGTGAATCCGGATGTTTCCCGGGACGATCTGGTCGCGCGCCTGTCCATGGCCGGTCTCGAGGTGGACAGTGTAACGCCGGCTGCCGGTGAGTTCAGTGGCGTGGTGGTGGGAGAAATTCTCGCCGCCGAGCAGCATCCGGATGCGGACAAGCTGCGTGTCTGCCGGGTCAGTAACGGCAGCGAGGAGTTCCAGGTGGTGTGCGGCGCGCCGAACGCCCGTGCCGGCATCAAGATTCCCTTCGCGATGGTCGGTGCGGTGCTCGGCGACGACTTCAAGATCAAGAAGGCCAAGCTGCGGGGTGTCGAATCCTTCGGCATGCTGTGTTCGGCATCCGAACTCAAGCTGTCGGACGACCACGATGGCCTGTTCGAGCTGCCCGCCGATGCCCCGGTTGGTCAGAGTGTGCGCGAATATCTGGGCCTGGATGATGCGATCATCGAGGTCGATTTGACCCCCAACCGTGGCGATTGCCTGTCGATCGCGGGTCTGGCTCGCGAAGTTGGCGCCAACTATGCCGCTGCGGTTAGTCGCCCGGTGATCGAGCCGGTCGCTGCCACGCACGACGAGACCCGTCCGGTCGAGCTGCTGGCTCCCGCCGCCTGTCCGCGTTACGTGGGTCGCGTCATCCGCAATGTCGATCTCTCGCGTCCGACCCCGCTGTGGATGGTCGAACGCCTGCGCCGCAGCGATATTCGCAGCATCGATGCCGTAGTGGATATCACCAACTACGTCATGCTCGAGCTGGGCCAGCCGCTGCATGCCTTCGATCTGGCGCAGATTCGTGGCGGTGTTCGCGTGCGCATGGCCGAGGAGGGCGAGAAGCTGGTGCTGCTCGATGGCCAGGAAATCACTTTGCGCAGCGACACGCTGGTGATTGCCGACCATGAGCGTCCTCTGGCCATGGCTGGCGTCATGGGTGGCGAGCACAGTGGTGTCAGCAACAGCACGACCGACCTGTTCCTGGAAAGTGCCTTCTTCGACAACATTGCTATCGCTGGCAAAGCACGCAACTACGGCCTGCATACCGATGCGTCACATCGTTACGAGCGCGGTGTCGATTGGCAGCTGCAGCGTGAAGCGACAGAGCGCGCCACGGCGTTGTTGCTGGAAATCGTCGGCGGCGAAGCTGGTCCGGTCGTGGAGTCGGTCGAACCGGCCCATTTGCCCAAGCCATCGAGTATTGTCCTGCGCAACGAGCGCGTGACCCAGATGCTCGGCCTGGAGATCGCCCCGGCGGAAGTGGAAGCTTATCTGCGTGGCCTGGAGCTGACCGTTACCGCCAGTGGCGAGGGTGAATGGCAGGTGGATGTACCCAGCCATCGCTTCGATATTGCACTGGAAATCGACCTGATCGAGGAGCTGGCCCGCCTGTATGGCTACAATCACCTGCCAGTCAGTGCGCCGACAGCCGCGCTGAGCCTTGCGGCCAAGCCGGAAACCCGTGGCGAGCTGCCGATCCTGCGACGTCTGCTGGTTGCTCGCGGGTACCAGGAAGCGATCACTTACAGCTTTGTCGAGCCGGGTCTGAACAAGCTGTTCGATCCGCAAAGTGAACCCCTGGCATTGGCCAACCCCATTTCCAGCGACATGGCGGTCATGCGTACCTCACTATGGCCGGGGCTGAGCAAGGCGGTGCAGCACAATCAGAACCGTCAGCAAGCACGAGTTCGCCTGTTCGAAAGTGGGCTGCGCTTCGTTCCCCAGGTGGGCGGCGAATTATTGCAGGAGCCCATGTTGGCAGGTATCGCCTGTGGCTCACGGTTGCCCGAAGGTTGGGCCAACGGGAGCGACAAGCTGGACTTTCATGATGTGAAGGGCGATGTCGAAGCGGTGCTGGGGCAGGGCGGGGCACTGGATGCCTACACCTTTGAGCCGGCGGAACATCCTGCCCTGCATCCTGGCCAGTGTGCGCGCATCATGCGTGACGGCAAGTCGGTCGGCTGGCTTGGTGCATTGCATCCGCAACTGGCGGCCGAACTGGACCTGCAGGGGCCGGTATTTGTCTTCGAATTGAGCCTGGAAGGTATCATCGAGGGTCGGCTGCCGCGCTTCCGCGAACTCTCCCGCTTCCCTGAAGTCAGACGTGATATCGCTGTGCTGGTGGATAAGGGAGTCGCTGCCGGCGACCTGATGGCGGATATCCGCACGCAGGCCGATGAGTTCCTGAAAAACCTCAGGCTGTTTGATGTATATGAAGGGAAAGGTATTGATCCCCAAAGCAAAAGTCTGGCGATCGGCTTGACCTTACAGCATTCATCGCGCACTCTTACTGACGAGGAAGTGAATGCAGTTATGGACAAGGTGCTCGGGTCACTTGAGCAGAGGTTCAACGCCACACTACGGAAATAGGGATTGCTATGGGGGCTCTGACAAAAGCAGAAATGGCGGAACGTCTCTACGAGGAACTCGGCTTCAACAAGCGTGAAGCCAAGGAACTGGTGGAACTGTTTTTTGAAGAGATCCGCAATGCGCTTGAAAGCAACGAGCAGGTCAAGTTGTCCGGTTTCGGCAACTTCGACCTGCGCGACAAGCGTCAGCGTCCTGGTCGCAATCCCAAGACCGGCGAAGAAATACCGATAACGGCCCGGCGCGTGGTCACCTTCCGCCCCGGTCAGAAACTCAAGGCCCGAGTAGAAGCCTATGCTGGAACCCAGCCATAACAACGAACTGCCGGCAATCCCGGGAAAACGCTACTTCACCATCGGTGAGGTCAGTGAGCTGTGTGCCGTCAAACCACACGTGCTGCGCTACTGGGAACAGGAGTTCCCCCAGCTGTCACCCGTCAAGCGCCGCGGCAATCGCCGCTACTATCAGCGTCAGGATGTGTTGATGATTCGTCAGATCCGCGCGCTTTTGTATGACCAGGGCTTCACCATTGGTGGTGCTCGCCAACGGCTCTCCGGTGATGAAGCCAAGGATGATGGTAGCCACTACAAACAGCTCATTCGGCAGACCATCGCCGAGCTGGAAGAAGTGCTGCAGGTGTTGAAGACAAAATAAATCGAAACGTGAAAAAAACCTTTCGCATTTCAGATAGTTAATGTATAGTTCGTCCCGCTTTGGCAGGAACCGCAAAGCATCGTCGGGGCGTAGCGCAGTCTGGTAGCGCACTTGCATGGGGTGCAAGGGGTCGAGTGTTCGAATCACTCCGTCCCGACCAATTGATTCAAAGATTTAGGCCAATGTTCGCAGCATTGGCCTTTTTCGTTTCAGGGACTTGTGCGGGACTGCTCATCCCGATCTCCTTTTCAGTATCGTCAGCACCGGTCCCCATGAGTGGGATGCTGATATCCTGTTTGCTACCTCAATCAGTTGGCCGGTCTTGGCACCAGAGCAATGGCTGGTCACGTTGTCGTTGGTGTGCCCAGGCAGTGCTTGCTTTCGGTAGCGTGCGCGGCCAATTGGTGGAACTAAAGCTGCACCTTCTCGTTCCCATACCTAGAAGCACTTTTCCAGGTGGAGGGCCTGTATGCGCACCCTCAAGATAGCGACATTCAATATCAATGGGATTCGGTCCCGCTTGCCTGCTCTGCTGAAATGGCTATCTCGTGAGGAGCCGGAGATCGTATGTCTGCAGGAATTGAAAGCGGCGGACGAT
>DXBL01000215.1 GCA_019116555.1 Candidatus Pseudomonas excrementavium | reverse complement strand
GCTGATGGATGACCAGGTCGCCACCCTGAATGAGCTGGGGCTGCGCGCGGCAGCGTTGAACTCCACGCTGGACGAGCTTGAACGCCGGGATATCGCCGAGCGGCTGCGCCGGGGCGAGATGGATTTTCTCTACCTGGCGCCGGAGCGCCTGCTCAAGCCGCGCACCCTGCAGTTCCTGCAGAGCCTGGATATCGCCCTGTTCGCCATCGACGAGGCTCATTGCGTATCGCAGTGGGGGCATGACTTCCGCCCCGAATACCTGCAGATGGGACAGCTGGCCGAATTGTTCCCGGGCGTGCCGCGCATGGCACTGACCGCCACCGCCGATGAGCGTACCCGGGAGGAGATCGCCCAGCGCCTGCGGCTGGAGAATGCCCAGCGCTTCGTGTCCGGCTTCGACCGGCCGAATATCTTCTATCGCATCGTGCCCAAGGATCGCCCCCGCCAGCAGCTGCTGGGCTTTCTCAAGGACCAGCGCGGCAATGCCGGCATCGTCTACTGTCTGTCGCGCAAGAAGGTCGAGGATACCGCCCAGTGGCTCAGCGACCAGGGCTGGCCGGCATTGCCCTACCATGCCGGCCTGTCAGCCGAGCTGCGGGCCTATCACCAGAAGCGCTTCCTCAACGAGGAGGGGCTGATCATGGTGGCGACCATCGCCTTCGGCATGGGTATCGACAAGTCCAACGTGCGTTTCGTCGCCCACCTGGACCTGCCCAAGAGTATCGAAGCCTACTATCAGGAAACCGGGCGTGCCGGTCGGGATGGGTTGCCCGCCGACGCCTGGATGGCCTACGGGCTGCAGGACGTCCTCATGCTCAACCAGTTCATGGCCAACTCCGACGGTGATGAGCGGCACAAGCGCATCGAGCGGCACAAGCTCGACGCCATGCTGGCCCTCTGCGAAATCACCACATGCCGCCGGCAGTCCCTGCTCGGTTACTTCGGCGACACCCTGGAGGAACCCTGCGGCAACTGCGACAACTGCCGGGAACCGGTGGCCACCTGGGATGGCAGCGAGGCGGCGCGCATGGCGCTGTCCACTGTCTATCGCAGCGGCCAGCGCTATGGCGTTGGCCATCTGGTGGATATCCTGCTGGGCCGGGACAACGAGAAAATTCGCACCGCCGGTCACCAGCACCTGTCGACCTACGGTATCGGCAAGCAGTTCAGCGAGCAGGACTGGCGGTCGGTGTTCCGTCAGCTGATTGCCCGCGGGCTGGCAGAAATCGATCTGGATGGGTTCGGCAGTCTGCGCCTGTCAGATACCTGCCGACCATTGCTGCGCGGTGAGGAATCTTTGGCCCTGCGCAAGGATGTGTCCCGTTCGACCAGCGTGCCCAGTCGCTCCGGCGACAAGCCGGTGATTGCCGAGGCCGACAAGGCGCTGTGGGAAAACCTGCGGGCCCTGCGCAAGCGGCTGGCCGAGGCCCATGGCGTGCCGCCCTATGTAGTGTTCGCCGACTCCACGTTGGTCGATATGTTGCGCCAGCGCCCCACCACCCTGCAGGACATGGCGCTGGTCAGCGGCATCGGCGCGCACAAGCTGGAGCGTTACGGTGCGGACTTCCTGCAGGTGTTGTTGGAAGAGGGCGGCGGTGATGCTGCCGCGCCCGTGCACCAGGCCCATGAGGTCCAGGCACTGGCCCAGGCCGGGATGGAAGCGCAGCAGATTGCCCGGCAGACCGGCCTGCCGATCCGGCAGGTGTATCAGAAACTCGCCCAGGCCATCAGCACCGGCCAACTGGAACTGCACCAGGCCATCGACCTGCCGCCGGGCCAACTGGAGCGAATCCAGGATCTGTTTCTCAATGAAGCGGAAGACGATCTGCCCGGCGTGCGTGCCGTGGCTCAGGAACTGGACGAGCCGGTGGAAGAGGGCGTGCTGCACTGCATCCGCGCCGCGCTGGTGCTGGAAATCAGCGGCTGAGTTCAACCCTGGGAGATTCGAGCGCCAGCTCGTATCAGGGGCGTGCTGGAACACGATGATGCAGGCTGAAACCGCTCAACGACGCTCCCTTAGTCATGGAAGGCCGGGTTCCATCCCGGCCTGCGGTGCTGGGTAAAGCGAAAGCACCACGCCCCTAGAACGTCTGCCCCAGGTTCATGTACAGCGCGCGCTCGCCCTCTTCATTGGCGCCGATGCCGAAGAACAGCGGGCCGAGGAAGGTGTCCATGCCCAGCAACAGGCTGCCGGCGCCCATGTAGCCGGTATCCAGCGCATCGTCGCCCTTGTTGTAGACCCGCCCGTATTCGAGGCTGCCGCCCAGGTAGAAAGGCATGGTCAGGGGCGTGCTGCCGGGGTTCAGCTGGCGATAGTAGACCACCCGCGCCAGATTGTAGTTCTGCCCGGCCAGGCCGTTCTGACGAAAGCCCGAGAACTTGCCGATGCCGCCGAGCAGGAAGCTGCTCTGGGCGACATCAACGTCACTGTCGGTGCGGCCGAGGGAGGCGCCGATCTGGAAGCTGTGGGGGCCGGTGGCGAAGGCCTTGTTTGCCACTACTTCCAGTTGCTGATAACGCTCGTCCGCGCCCAGATCCGGCTCCGACTGGCGCCACAGTATGCGTGCGGCGTCGCCGGAGCGGGGGAAGTTGACGTTATCCAGGGTGTCACGGTCGACCTGCAGCGAGTAGAAGGCTTC
>DXBL01000214.1 GCA_019116555.1 Candidatus Pseudomonas excrementavium | reverse complement strand
TGCTTGACTGGTCGACACTGCAGCAGTCGAGCGAGCCCCTGGCACAGATGGTGACGCGCGATCCGGCCGAGCTGGCCACTATCATGTACACCGCCGGAACCACCGGCGTGCCCAAGGGCTGCATGCTCAGTTTCGCCAGCATGCAATTTGCCGCCACCAATTTCCTGCGGTTGTTCCTGGTGAATGACCAGGATCGGATACTCTCGTGGCTGCCATTGTCCCAGGTGATGGAGCGCCAGTTCATTGAGATGCAGTCCCTGCTGTCGGGGATGACGGTGTACTTTGCCCATAGCCGTGCGACCTTCATCGAGGATCTGCGGCGCGCCCGGCCAACCCTCTTTCTCGGCACCTCCACCACCTGGCACCAGATTCGTCAGGGCGTTATGCGCCGGGCCCAGCATCGCGTGCTCGATGCGGCGCTGAAGATTCCGCTGCTGGGCAAGCACCTGGCTACCGGCATGCTCGAACAGCTGGGGCTGGATCAGCTGCGCTTCGGTGTGGCCGGCGGCGATGTCGCACCGGCTGAGCTGCTGGAGTGGTATCACCGTATCGGCGTGCGTCTGTTCCAGCTGTACGGGTTGACGGAGAACTGCGGTTATTCCCATGTTGGACGACCGGAGCGGCTGCGCCCGGGATGGTGCGGACTGCCGAACCCCGGGGTCGAATGTCGGCTGGGCGAAGACCAGGAGGTGCTGGTACGCAGCCGCGCGACCATGCTCGGCTATCACCGCGACCCGGAGCGCACCGCGCGCATGATCGATGTCGAGGGGTTCGTGCATACCGGCGACCGCGGCGAAATCGATACCGACGGCTTTTTGCGGCTGACCGGGCGCATCAGCGACCTGTTCCAGACTGCCGAAGGCCGGCAGATCGTGCCTCAGCCCATCGAGCATCGACTCTTGGCCCATGGCTTCATATTCCAGACCTGCGTGGCGGGAGAGGGCCTGCCGCAGCCGCTGGGCCTGCTGACGATCACGGAGCAGGCTCGGGCAGTCCCGCGGCATGAAGTCGAACGGGAGCTGGAGTCATTGTTGCGAGCGGTGAACGAGGGCTTGCCGCGGGCGGAGCAGCTGGGCTGTCTGGTGATCATCGATGAAGAATGGAGCCCAGCCAACGGCATGGTCACCGGTACCCAGCAGCTCAGGCGCAGCGTGATCTGCGCCCGCTATCATGACCGGCTGGGCGATTGGTCGGTACGGGGCACGCCTGTCGTCTGGGCTGATTGAAGACCCTCTTATGCGGCTGTATTCATGCCCCGGCTTCGGCTTGCCTCGATGTTGACCCTTCTTTTAGAGTCCGTACCCCGGACACCCACAGCAGTTACGGTATTGCGTTCACTTAACTCGTCATTCTCGGCGCCGGTCGAGAATCCACCAGCAACTACGGAACATGCATGAGCGACAGTCATGAGATACGTTTTACCCTGCCGTCGATCGAAGTCGCCGGCAAGGTATGGGGAGAGCCGGGTGGTCTGCCGGTCATCGGCCTGCACGGCTGGCTGGACAATGCCGCCACCTTCGATCTGATCGGCCCGGTGCTGGACAATGTCCACCTGGTCGCGCTGGACCTGCCCGGCCACGGCCTGTCCGACCATCTGCCGGCAGGAGGCTACAGCCTCTGGCAACAGGCGGCTACCGTTTTGCAGGTGGCTGATGATCTGGGCTGGGAGCGGTTCGCGCTGCTGGGCCATTCCATGGGCGGCATCATCAGCTGCATCCTGTCCGGAACAATGCCGGAGCGCCTGTT
This sequence comes from Candidatus Pseudomonas excrementavium, assembly GCA_019116555.1. Classification (GTDB taxonomy): domain Bacteria; phylum Pseudomonadota; class Gammaproteobacteria; order Pseudomonadales; family Pseudomonadaceae; genus Halopseudomonas; species Halopseudomonas excrementavium. The sequence continues at coordinate 5,178 of DXBL01000214.1, read as the reverse complement.
GGGTGCGGCCATGATCGATGGGATCCTGCCGGTCACCGGTGAGGCGGCGGATGCACCACAGCAGATGGCGCGCTTTCTCAAGGCTACCCAGGCGCTGACGACCAAGCGCAAACCGGTTTATGACCAGGCCAGCAAGGCCGTCACCGCCCGGATAATGGGCAGCACCTTCAGTATCTCCCGCGATGCGGCCAGCAGACTGGTGGAGCGTGGGTTGAGGCCGGAGCAGGGCGGCTGGACCTGGCGCTCCGATCCGCAATTGATGCTGCCCTCGCCGATGCGGCTGACCTTCGAACATGCGGTAGCCTTCGCCGAAGCGATAAGGACGCCCACCTGTCTGGTGCTGGCCAATCAGGGCGTGATGGCCAAGCGGCCGCAACTGCGCGAGCGCATCGAAGGCTTCGAACACATCCAGACCCACCACCTGGACGGTGGCCACCATCTGCATCTGGAAGAACAGGCGCCCGCCGTTGCAACAATTATCAACAGCTTTTTCCGGACCCTTGCTTGACCCCGGGAGACGGCTGGGCAAAGCTGCCATGACACCCGCTCTGAAAAAGGCGCCCGTCGGTACCGGGCGCTGCCGCCAATTGGGCGCAGGGGCTGCCTGTTCATAGGAGTATTGATGCAATTGCAATCGAAGGTTCGCCGGGATTGGCGACCGCTGTTGTTGACCCTGGCCCTTTGTGGCGTCGTTCCGCCCAGCATGGCCGCGACCCCTATCATCGAGCCCTTGCCGCGTGCCGAAGTGGCCCGGGAACGGCTGCAGGAAGATACCGAGCATACCGTGGTCATCGGCAATATCCGCCGAATCAACAATCAGGTGCGCGCCGAGCGCGAGGTACTGGTCGAGGGTGAGCTGCTGCGCATATCCTGGTTGATTCCCGAAGGGCACACCGCCAAAGAAGCCATGGCCCATGCCGTCAAGCAGCTGCAGGAGCATCCACATACGACGTTGTTCTTCTGCGAAGGGCGCGAATGCGGCAGTAGCAGCCTGTGGGCCAACCAGGTGCTGGGATACTCCCGTCTGTATGGCCCCGAGGAAAATCAGTCCTATCTCGCCCTGCGGCTGGACGACGAGCCGCAGCGCTTCATCAGCCTGTACGCCATCACCCGCGGCAACCGCCAGGTCTACCTGCACCTGGACCAGATGACCCCGGAGCCGCCGGTCACCGAGATGCTCTATCCGACCCCCGCGACCCTGGGCAAAATACTGCATGCCGAAGGGGAATTGCAGATATCCGGCGTGACCCCCGAGGACGCCGAGAGCGCCGTCACCGACGCCTGGCTCGACCTCACCGCCCGCATGCTGCGCTCGGACAACCGTCTGCGCATCCAGGTCGACGGCGCCCAGGCCCCGGCCTTCGTGCAAAGCCTGCTGGACCGCGGCATCAACCAGCAGCGGCTGGAGATTGGTGAGCCGTTACCGGAGAGTGGCGTGCGGTTGGAGAAGCGCTGATCTGCCCTCGCTTGCGTGCTTACCTGAGAGAGCTGTCGAGCTCGACCTCGACAATCCCAGGGCGGGCATATGACTGGAGTGAACACCTGGGAGATTCGAGCACCAGCTCGTATCTTGCTGGCGGCGGCCACGGTGCTTGCTGATAACAGTCTCCGCCCCATCTACGGCGGAGTGCTGTCGCGCAGCAAAGAGGGCTGCTTACTAGCTGGTAGCGTGTTGAGTCGCTGATTGCCGGATTTGAGTGGAAGCTTGCTCCCTGGGAAGACTACCTCTGGGTCGATCGAAGCCGCGAATATCAAAGAAGTTTTCTCCTGACCACCAACGAGCGGTACGCTGCGTGTTGCTCAGTACCTGTTGGTCATGAACAAAGAAGGAAAACAGGTCTGCGATTTCTGGTTCCAGCGGTGAAGGCTCGAACCACTCCGTAAGTAGAACCAACCAAACCTCAAGTTGCTGTCGCGTGCCGGCAGCTCTTGTGCGATATATGCGTAAACGGTTTCGCATGTCACGGGCTTCTTCATCGACTTCGCTCAACCAGCGAAAGTGGTTATGCAGTTCCGCGCGACGTTGATGGATGGCACTTGTCTGTTCCAGTCTGATTTCACGTTGCCGAGCTGTTTCACTACTCAAGCGAAGCGTTTTGGCAAGCCAGGATGAGTCGGAAAACTGGCTTTGATATAGGGAATCCTCCCGGTCATCCAGTTGCTGCAATTCGGCCTTGTAAGCCTGCCAGATGTTGGCCAGCCAGCGTATGTAATAGCGCATGTTAAGAAGAAAGCCGTCATGACCGGGTGTTTGATGCCCCAATAGACGGCGGTAGCGGGCGGTCAGGCTTTGAGCACCCTGTTGATTCGGGGTTTTGTCATTGAAAATAAAAAGTTTTGCAATGTTGAAATCCTTCTCGCCCAACTCTTGCAGTGGAAATAATGAAACTCCAGCCGAATACGCTGCTCGGTACATCCGGTGTAGACTGACCAATGCCAACTCGTTACTGGGTTTTTGTTCGCCGGGGGCAATACCTCCGCCAATATCTTCGCTTACACCGGGCATCAGCTCTTCCCGCCAACCTCGCCGCTGATCACCTAGCAACCTCGCGCGGCGATAGAAGCGTCGCTCGTGGGCGGCGACCAAGTGCAGCAATGCTTTGACTTCGGGATGGATCAGCCCACCGTCATCAAGGGCATTGGTGGTCGGCAGGAAAAACTCCAGTGGCGGTACCTCAGCAGAAGTACGATCCACTGCGTCGAACAGGCCAGCGAATACGACTTCAATTCTTGCCTGTCGGTAAACCTGATCGTTGCCTTGTTTCTGGCTACGTTCAAAGACAGTATGAACGAATGCACGCGCCAAGGTGGCGCCGAAGTCAAAGCCGAAAACTGATATCTTGATAGTGCGTAGCGGGATACTCCCCTGATTGGTTTTTTCGATAACTGCATCCAGTTCTTCCAGAGCACCTTGCAGACGAGTATCTACTCCGGTCTTGAGCAAAGACGCTGCCCAGCGAGAATCTCGTATCGGGGCCGACACTTCTGCCACGGTATTGATTGCAGCATCTTTGAATATTTTTAGGCCTTTAAGGGGGTTTTGCCTCAGCTCGCCCAGCTGTCGCTGCAAGCGTTGCCACCAGCTGTTACCGTGCCAACTGTCCCTGACCCCTTGCAATACCTGATCGCCTGTAACCTCAGCAGGAATGTCAGATATTTTTCCTTGAGCTGTATCGACAGAGCCTTGAGCTGTAGCTCCGAAGGTGGCGTCATAATCAGCGCCGAGTCCCGAAAGGTAGATGCGGCGATAAATGTTGAAGTTATCATCCGACTCGGCCTCCTTATGAGCAACAAATAAACGGGCAATATTGCTGCATTTGTTGTCCGCCATATCGTTTTCGCGGTGTCGTGCGAAACCGTCAAAAAAGAATCCGATGTGTAATGTTGCGCCGCAGGTAGGGTAAAGGCTTTCTGGCACGCGACTGCGCGAACTGATACTACGTGCTAGCGATAATGAATCACATTGGTTCATGGTTTTCCTTTTATATCGACCGGCGCGTATTCCAAGTTTTCATAGGGCGTATCATGATTCGCGCTCCATGCTAGGCGTACCTGATCGCCTGGGAAAAAATGCACATGCAAATAGCGATCGGAACGTTGTCTTGAGGGGGGCGGGATATTCAGTTCATGGCGCTCTTCCTGTAAACCTTGCTCAGCCTGTACTCTGGTTCGGCTTACAATCCAGACGACCTTCAGCGTGTCGCCCTCTATACGAGAGCAGCAAACCACACCGCCGCCTCCATTAGCGAAAGCGTTACCGCCCCAGATATCATTGACCCAATAACTGAATATCGGCCGATCTGTGTGATTGTGGCCATACAAAGCCGCGCCTGCGGGACGTTGATAGTGCCAGAGCAGATAGCCACCAATCAGAGCCAGATAGAATAGGGTGATCAATGTCCAGCGCACGGGGGGTGGCAGGTTACGCCATTTTTTTCTAAGTACATTCATGCTTGGAAAGAGTCTCTCGCTGTGGTGAGTGCATATTCAAAATCGATGTGCTGGTCAGACATCATTTGCATGACTTTGGGCCAATCTGGCGTATGATCGGGCGGGTGCCCTTCAAGTAAATACAGTGTCGCAAACAGGCTATGGTCGTCCGGATGGGTAAGCTCTGTTTGGCGGGCGGCAGCTAAAGCCTGTTCGACTTGCCGCAGTCGGTTACCGTGACAGTCTGAGTCAAATACCTGCGGTGCGCTGCGCTGTAGTTCGTCCAGCAGGGCGAGAGCTTGTCTATCCATGGCGAGGGCCGAGAGTAGTTCGGTATCCAGTGTTATTGGTTGATATGTCGGGAGGGTAGTCATACCTCCGCCCTCATACTGCTGAATTTCGGCTCCGTTGAGCAGCCACCAACTATTGATCGGACCGAAAAAAGCAGCGTGCCAACTGCAGTCTTTGCGAGCATGTAAGGCTGGCAGCACCGAAGGTGCGTAGCTTCGTAGCAGAAGATGCTGACCATCCGGCCCTTGGGCCACCAGGGCGTCGCTGAGATGTTGACTCAATGGCTCGATTGGTAGGTAGCTAGTAAGCCATCCCTTTACCGCTTCTTGTTGAAAATCGGACTCAGGAGTATTGAGTCGGGAGAAAGCGATATCATCGAGAGCAACCAGCCAGGGTCCTGCATGACGGAGGTGTTGGAGATCCTTCTGTTGCATCAATGGCAGGCAGGAAAGCTCAGTTTGTATCGATACATTTTGTTCACTGGCATTTGCAGGGGGCTGCTCGATGATGGCGAAATGAAGTTCGGTCATCTTTATTCTCCAGTCAGTATGGGTTGGTTTTCATGCAGAGCTTTAAACCAACATTCCACACAAATATTCTTTGGCACTTGCAGCCGCTGTTCCAGCAAAGCACCGGGCGTAGCTGCATCGGCTGGCACCACTTCTCCCGGTAACAACGGCTTGGCCCCTGTCCTGATCCCCGCACTCCCGCCCGAATTTATCCGCACCTGAGGCCCGACCAGAGTGACTCCGCTCGGGTCGATCTTCAGAAAGCTGCCGCCGGCCTTGGCGGTCAGTTCCATGCCGGCGTCGATGACCAGTTTGGTGCCGGCGTAGTAGTGGATTTCGTTGGCAGCTTCGATGAATTGGCCGGTGCCGAGCTTGATGTGTTGGTTGTTGGCGACGGTCAGGTGGTCGTCGGCCTTGATCTCGGTTTTACGGTCGGCATGGGTGGTGC
>DXBL01000213.1 GCA_019116555.1 Candidatus Pseudomonas excrementavium | reverse complement strand
CTACGCCGTTTCGCTTGCCTGTCAACCCTCAAGTTATCGCTAACTTATTGATTGGCCTGGGCTTTCTGGAAAGCTCAGCGACTTGCGAGGGGCGCATTATAGGCCCCTCAGCGAGGCCGTCAAGGGGTTTTATTCAACTTTTTCGGAATCATTTGCCGGGATCTCCCGCCGACGCCAGCGCCAGACAGCCTGAATGGGGCCGGAGATACTATAGGCAATGAAGATGAACCAGAGAATCCGCGAAGGGTCGGTCGAGATGATGGCAAACACCAGCACTACCAGCAGGATGACGAAGAACGGCACGCGACCGCGCATGTCCAGGTCCTTGAAGCTGTAGTAACGCACGTTACTGACCATCAGCAGACCACCAAGCGCGGTCAGTATGCCCACCAGAAACGAGATGTCGCCGCCATCGATACCAAAATCATTCAGCGCCCATACCATACCGGCCACCAGACCGGCAGCCGACGGGCTGGCCAGACCGGTGAAGTAGCGCTTGTCATCCGAGCCGATATGGGTATTGAAGCGCGCCAGGCGCAGCGCTGCACCTGCCACATAGATAAATGCGAAAACCCACCCGACCTTGCCCATGTCGTCCAACGCCCAGGTGAAGGCGACCAATGCCGGAGCCACGCCGAAGGCCACCATGTCCGACAGGGAGTCATACTCCGCCCCAAAGGCGCTCTGGGTATTGGTCAGGCGCGCCACCCGGCCGTCCAGCCCATCCAGTACCATGGCCACGAAAATGGCGATGGCGGCATGGGAGAAGTTGCCGTTCATGGCGCTGACGATAGCGTAGAAGCCGGAAAACAGGGCCGCCGTCGTAAACAGGTTAGGCAACAGGTAGATACCCCGATGGCGGACCTTCTTGCCGTCCGGTCCGGGCACTTCCTCGATATGCTCATCGATCGGCAACAGGGTATGCGGGCTATCGCCATCGAAATGTGGATCGTGCTGCTGCTCGTCTTTCATATGCTTACCTTGACACTTTGCCGGACTGCACAGTGTGGCAACTTGATTGCCAAATAACCAGTCCCGGCAAACTGCAACCATAAAAAAACGCGGCCTGAGCCGCGTTTTTTCAGAACTGATATCAGTTCTTGCTCTTGTCAACGATCTTGTTGGCAGAGATCCACGGCATCATGCCGCGCAGTTGCTCACCGACCTGCTCGATCGGATGCGCTGCGTTGTTACGACGGGCGGCAGTCATCGACGGATAGTTATGCGCACCTTCAGCGATGAACATCTTGGCGTATTCGCCGGACTGGATGCGCTTCAGCGCATTGCGCATGGCAGCACGGGATTCGTCGTTGATCACTTCCGGACCCGTCACGTACTCACCATACTCCGCGTTGTTGGAGATGGAATAGTTCATGTTGGCGATACCGCCTTCGTACATGAGGTCGACGATCAGCTTCAGCTCGTGCAGGCACTCGAAGTAAGCCATTTCCGGCGCGTAACCTGCTTCGGTCAGCACTTCAAAACCGGCCTTGACCAGCTCGACCGCACCACCGCACAGAACCGCCTGCTCACCGAACAGGTCGGTTTCGGTCTCGTCCTTGAAGGTGGTTTCGATGATACCGGTACGACCACCACCCACACCGCTGGCGTAGGACAGAGCGACGTTCTTGGCGTTGCCGGAAGCGTCCTGGAAGATCGCGATCAGGTCAGGGATACCGCCACCCTTGACGAACTCGGAGCGTACGGTGTGGCCCGGCGCCTTGGGGGCGACCATGATCACGTCCAGATCCTTGCGCGGCACGACCTGGTTGTAGTGAACGGCAAAGCCGTGGGCGAAGGCCAGAGTAGCGCCCTGCTTCAGGTTCGGCTCGATCTCGTCACGGTACAGCTGGGACTGGAACTCGTCGGGAGTCAGGATCATGACCACGTCGGCAGCAGCGACGGCAGCCGGTACGTCGGTGACTTTCAGACCATGGGCCTCGGCCTTGGCGATGGAGGACGAACCCGGGCGCAGGCCCACGGTTACGTCAACACCGGAATCCTGGAGGTTGCAGGCGTGGGCGTGGCCCTGGGAGCCGTAACCGATGATGGCAACCTTCTTGCTCTGGATGATGCTCAGGTCGCAATCTTTGTCATAAAAAACGTGCATGTAAATCCCCTTTCTATGCGGGTCCCGCCGGACCACTGCTCAATTGTTTAAATGCTCAGAACCTTTTCACCGCGCGCAATACCGGATACACCGGTGCGCACGACTTCCAGGACTGTCGCCGGGCCAACCGCTTCGATAAAACTATCCAGCTTATCAGACGTACCTGCCAGCTGAACGGTATACACACTACTGGTCACATCGACAATCTGGCCGCGAAAAATATCGGTGGTGCGCTTGATCTCGGCGCGCTGGGCACCGGTGGCCTTGATCTTGACCAGCATCAGCTCGCGCTCGATATGCGCCCCTTCGGACAGATTGACCAGTTTCACCACCTCGATCAGCTTGTTGAGGTTCTTGGTGATCTGCTCGATGACATCTTCCTGACCAATGGTGGTCAGCGTCAGACGCGAGAGGGTCGGGTCTTCCGTCGCCGCTACGGTCAGCGTCTCGATATTGTAGTTGCGCTGGGAAAACAGACCGACCACGCGAGACAGTGCACCGGGCTCGTTTTCCAGCAGTACGGAAATGATATGTCTCATGATCAGGTACGCTCCGTCTTGCTCAGCCACATGTCACGCATGGATCCGCCTGCGATCTGCATCGGATAGACGTGCTCGGTATTGTCCACGCGGATATCCATGAACACCAGTCGCTTGGTCTGGGCGAACGCCTCTTCCATTGCCGGCTTGAGATCTTCCGGCTTCTCGACCCGCATGCCGACATGGCCGTAGGACTCGGTCAGCTTGATGAAGTCCGGCAGCGATTCCATGTAGGAATGCGAATAGCGGCTGTTGTACTGCATATCCTGCCACTGACGCACCATGCCCAGCGCCTGGTTGTTCAGGGTGATGATCTTCACCGGCAGGTCGTACTGCAGGCAGGTCGACAGCTCCTGGATGTTCATCTGGATGCTGCCTTCGCCCGTAACGCAGGCAACCATGGCATCGGGATGATGCAGCTGCACCCCCATGGCCGCCGGCAGACCGAAGCCCATGGTGCCCAGACCACCGGAATTGATCCAGCGATTGGGCTTGTTGAACGGATAGTACTGGGCCGCGAACATCTGGTGCTGCCCCACGTCGGAGGTCACGTAGGCATCACCCTTGGTGACATCCCACATGGTCTCGATGACCGTCTGCGGCTTGATGATGGAACCGTCACCCATGTCGTAGGGGAACAGCTTGCCGTCACCACGCCATTCATCGACCTGCTTCCACCAGGCAGCGAGCACATCGGCATTCGGGCGCAGCCTATGCTCGCGCGAGATGGCCAGCATCTCGGTCAGCACGCTGTCGACCGGACCGACGATCGGGATATCTGCCTTGATGGTTTTGGAAATGGACGCCGGATCGATATCGATATGGATGATCTTGGCGTTCGGGCAGAATTTGGTAGCGCCGTTGATGACGCGGTCATCAAAGCGGGCACCGACACACATCACGACATCGGCATGGTGCATCGCCACGTTGGCGACGTAGCTGCCATGCATGCCCAGCATGCCCAGGCACTGGCGATCACTGCCCGGGAAACCACCCAGCCCCATCAGAGTATTGGTGACTGGCACGCCCAGTTCCTTGCCCAGGTCGGTCAGCTGCTTGGCAGCACCGCCCATGATCACGCCGCCGCCGGCATAGATGATCGGGCGACGGGCCTCGACCAGCAATTCCAATGCCTTGCGGATCTGTCCGGAATGACCGCGGACCGCCGGATTATAGGAACGCAGCTTGACCTTCTTCGGGTAGCTGTATTCGAACTTCTCGGCAGGGTTGGTCATGTCCTTGGGAATATCGATGACCACCGGACCGGGACGACCGGTCTGGGCCAGGTAGAAGGCCTTCTTGACGATTTCCGGAATTTCGCGCGGGTCCTTGACGATG
>DXBL01000212.1 GCA_019116555.1 Candidatus Pseudomonas excrementavium | reverse complement strand
CACCATCCCGCTGCAGCTGCTCAGCTACCACGTGGCATTGGTCAAGGGTACCGACGTGGATAAACCCCGGAACCTGGCGAAGTCAGTGACGGTGGAGTGAGTGGTTGTGGGTCCCCCCCCCCTCTCCCCAGCCCCGCTTCGCGCCCCAGCTCTTCGCAGAGCTCAGAGCGCTCAAGCGGGCGAAGCAGTGCTGGGGAGAGGGGAAGCCAGTCGAACTGCCCCCACCCAATCACTCACGCGCGCAACAACCGCAACCCATTGGCCACCACCAGCAAGCTCGCCCCCATATCCGCAAAGACCGCCATCCACATGGTCGCATCGCCGGTAAAGGTCAGCGCCAGAAACACCACCTTGATTCCCAGCGCCAGCACGATGTTCTGCATCAGCACCCGCGAGGTAGCCCGGGACAGCCGCACGAACGCCGGTATCTTGCGCAGGTCATCATTCATCAGCGCCACATCGGCAGTCTCGATGGCGATATCGGTACCCGCCGCCCCCATGGCAAAGCCGATATCCGCCCGCGCCAGGGCCGGGGCGTCGTTGATGCCGTCACCCACCATGCCGACCTTGCCCTCACCCGCCAGACGTTCGATTTCCCGTGCCTTGTCTTCGGGCAGCAGATTGCCCTCGGCGCGGTCGATGCCAGCCTGGATGGCAATCGCGCGTGCCGCATGGGGGTTATCACCGCTCAGCATCAGGGTCTGGATGCCCAACTGGTGCAGCTCGGCCAGCGCCACGCGGCTACTGTCCCGAATGGTATCGGCGACGGCAAACAGACCCTGCACCTTACCCTCGACCACCAGCAGCACCACACTCTTGCCCTGCGCCTCCAGGTCGGCCAGCGGCAGTTCCCGCACCGCTTCGCTCAGCCCCAGCTCCTCCAGCAGCCGCTGGTTGCCGAGATAACACGGCAGGCCGCCAATCACGCCGCGCACTCCCCGCCCCGGTAGCGCCTCGAAATCCACCACGTCGTGCAGCGCGCAACCAGCCGTCTCCGCCGCATCGGCGATGGCCCGGGATACCGGGTGATCGGACCGCCGTGCCAGACTGGCCGCCAACCCGCGGCTGTCGGCCGGATCATGCCCAGCCAGGGGAATAAAATCAGTCTGTACCGGCTTGCCGTGGGTGATGGTCCCGGTCTTGTCCAGCGCCAGCCAGCGCAGCTTGTGGCCCTCCTCGAGGTAGGCCCCGCCCTTGATCAGAATGCCCTGCCTGGCCGCAGCCGCCAGCCCGCTGACGATGCTCACCGGGGTGGAAATGACCAGCGCACAGGGACAGGCCACAACCAGCAATACCAAAGCCCGGTAGACCCAGTCCAACCAGCCACCGGCCATGAACAGCGGTGGCAGCACCGCCACGGCAACGGCCAGGGCGAAGACGGTCGGGGTATACCAGCGGGCAAAGCGGTCCACGAAACGCTGGGTCGGCGCACGGCTGGCCTGTGCCGCTTCCACCGCGTGGATGATGCGCGCCAAGGTGGACTGGTCGGCCGCAGCAGTGACAGCCAGCTCGAATGATCCAGATTCATTGATGGTGCCGGCATACACCACATCCCCCGGCGCCTTCTCGATCGGCAGGCTCTCTCCGGTGATGGGCGCCTGGTTCACCGTCGAGCGGCCTGCCAGCACCTCGCCATCCAGGGCAATACGTTCACCGGGGCGCACCCGCACCCGGCTGCCGACCGCAACCAGCCGGGCCTCCATCTCCTGCCAACTGCCATCGGGTTGCTGCACCGTGGCTCGCTCCGGCGCCAGATCCAGCAGCTTGCGGATGGCATTGCGGGCGCGATCCAGGGATCTGGCCTCGATGACTTCCGCCAGGGCAAAAAGCACCATTACCATCGCCGCTTCCGGCCAATGGCCGATCAGCACCGCACCGGTGACGGCAATGGACATCAGGGCGTTGATGTTGAGGTTGCCATTCTTGAGAGCGATCCAGCCCTTGCGGTACGTGGAAAGGCCGCCAGTAAGAATCGCTGCCAATGCCAGGACCATCACCAGCCAGTGGTTCCCGCCCTGCACCCAGTACACGGCCTCCGCTGTTCCGGCCGCAACCAGAGCGATAACCAACGTCCACCAGCGGGTGCTGCTCTGCGATGGACGTGGAGACGGCACCCCGTTCTGGTTGTCCTGGGACACCGCTTCCATGCCGATGGCTGCCAGGGCATGCTCTACCGGTTCCAGCGATGTCAGGTTGTGATACACGGTCAGTTTGCGCTGAAGCAGGTTGAAATCGAGCCCGACGATGCCGGGTAGACCACCGAGCTTGTTGCGGATCAGCGTCTCTTCCGTGGGGCAATCCATATTCTCCACATGATATCGGGCTACAGCGGCGGCAGAGCCTGCGGGCTGAGTTGCCTGCGGGATCGGAATCGCGGCATGGCTATGGTCGCAGCTGCATTCTCTGGATGGCATTTGGTTCATGGCTGGTCCTTGACTCGTCATTCGATATTGGGATTAGAATCCCTATAGCCACTATAGAGTCAAGACGGAGCGCAACATGGATATCAAGATCGGCGAACTGGCCCGACGCACCGGCTGCGAGGTCGTGACCATTCGTTACTACGAGAAAGAACGACTGTTGCCGGAACCGGCGCGCAGTGAGGGAAATTACCGCCTCTACAACGAGGCCCACCTGGAGCGGTTGCAGTTCATTCGTCACTGCCGTTCGCTGGATATCTCGCTCGGCGAGATCCGGGCCCTGTTGAACCTGCGGGAAAATCCTACCCGGGATTGCGGCGAAGTGAATGCCATGCTGGACGTGCATATCCAGCAGGTGGAAGACCAGATCGAAGCCCTGGGCCAGCTCAAGCAACACCTGATGACCTTGCGCGAAAAATGCGCAGGCTCCCATCCGATGGAAGCCTGCGGCATATTACAAGGCCTGACCGACAACTCCTGCCATGCGCAGAGTCAGGACTCAAAACCCTGAGCCGGAATACGGAGCCGCTTCCAGCAGACCGGGGCGCTCGGCAAGGCGGCGCTGGGAATCGAGTTGCATCGCCCGCTCGATCTCCTGCGCCAGATAGCCGCTCAGCGATTTCATGTAAACGGTCGAAATGTGGCTCTTGTCCTTGTAGATGAGTATGTTGCCTACCACCGCCGGACAGGTGTCGCGGGTACAGAAATAATCGCTCATATCGATGAATCGCGCGGCACCACCCGCAGCGTTCAACTGCTTCAGCACCAATGTCTCTGTCAGAGCAGCGCTGCGCGGCCGGGAACAGAGCGCTGAGTTCGCCCCGTTCATATCGACGCAGGTCGGTACGTGAAATCCCATGAAAGGGGTATCGCGCACCGCAAGCACCTTGAGGCCCAGCATCTGCAGTTTTTGCCATTGCTGCACGTAACCTTCGGGCACATGCTCGGGCTGATCGACCGTCATGGCCACCGTGGCGGTGGTGAAGACGAAATCCGGCTGGAGGTCGGCGATGGCCGCGAGCACATTGTCATTCCACAGGGCACAGGAGTTTCTGCGATTCTCCGGTGACTCCTCCGCCACCGCGGTAAAGCGACAGCCGTTCTTGGTATAACTCACCAGCCGCCAATTACGCTGCTGAGCGATGACATCCAGCGC
>DXBL01000024.1 GCA_019116555.1 Candidatus Pseudomonas excrementavium | reverse complement strand
CCGGCCTCGTCGAAGCTGCGTTGCAGCCCGGCAACATGGGCATTCAGGTCGGCAAAACTCAACTGTTCACGCACACCGGCTTCGCTGACGCTGATCAGCGCCGGCTGCTGGTCATGGCGTCGGAGCAGATGGGCTGCGTAATTCAGTGTGGCACCGCTGAACCAACGTGAATCCGGCATGGCCGGGCCTTCATCCAGCACCTGTGATGCCGGCGCGCTGAACGTCACGGCGAAAAAATCCACCAGCGCCTGCCAGAAGGCGGCGCGTTCGCGGATGCTCCAGTCATGCAGCTGGTGGTAGTCATCCAGGTTCACGCCGCAGTGCCGGTTCACATTGAGGCGGAAGGCGTTCATGCGGCTCCGGGCAATGGCGTCGACGCTCGGCGACCATAGCGGTTGTTGCATCGCGTTCTCCTTGTTGCAGTTCGCTGCAGCAGCGCTGGCTGCGCTCGGCGCTGGACTGAGTATAGCGGCCCACCTCCGTCCGGGCGTCGGTTGAAAGTGTTCGATTATCGAACATTTCATCTGTTGAAGGGTGCGGGTATCTCCTATGCTGCGGTCGTCCAGTGAGGGCAGGTTCCGGCTCCGTGCCCGGCCTGTCGATTCGCCAACAACAATAAAAGAGAACTGACGCCATGCGTAAAATAGAGGTTCACGAGGTTATCGATGATGCCCGTTTCAACCATTTCCATTGGCTGATCATGGGCCTGTGTGCCCTGCTGCTGATCTTCGACGGTTACGATCTGTTCATCTACGGTGTGGTCCTGCCGGTGATCATGGAAGAGTGGGGGCTGACCCCGCTGCAGGCCGGTGCGCTGGGTAGCTATGCGTTGTTCGGCATGATGTTCGGCGCGCTGCTGTTCGGCACCCTGGCCGACCGTATCGGTCGCAAGAAGGGCATCACCATCTGCTTCTTGCTGTTCAGCGCCGCCACGGTGCTCAACGGCTTCGCCAGTTCGCCGACCGAATTCGGCATCTATCGCTTTCTGGCGGGCCTCGGTTGCGGTGGGTTGATGCCCAATGTGGTCGCGCTGATGAACGAATACGCGCCGAAGAAGCTGCGCAGCACTCTGGTGGCGCTGATGTTCAGTGGCTACTCGCTCGGCGGCATGTGCTCCGCCGGCTTGGGTATTCTGGTGTTGCCACGCTTCGGTTGGGAAATGATGTTTTTCGCCGCGGTAGTACCCTTGTTGCTGTTGCCGTTGATTCTGCGGTACCTGCCCGAATCGGTTGGTTTCCTGGTTCGTCAGGGGCGCACCGACGAGGCCCGGGCACTGCTCAAGCGGGTGCAGCCGAACCTGGAGCTGGGGCCGGATACCGTGCTGGAAATGACGGAAACGGCGGGCCGGAAAAACTCGGTACTGGATCTGTTCCGTGACGGCCGGCTGGTGGGTACGCTGTCCATCTGGGTCGCCTTCTTCTGTTGCCTGCTGATGGTCTATGCGCTGGGTTCCTGGTTGCCGAAACTGATGGCCAATGCCGGCTACAGCCTGGGTTCGAGTCTGTCCTTCCTGCTGGCACTGAACTTCGGCGGCATGTTCGGGGCAATTCTCGGTGGCTGGCTGGGTGACCGTTTCGACCTGGGCAAGGTGGTGGTGGCGTTCTTTGCTGTCGCCGTGGCCTCCATCAGTCTGCTCGGTATCAAGACGCCGATGCCGGTGCTCTACACCCTGATCACCATTGCCGGCGCCACCGTGATTGGCACGCAGATCCTGCTGTATGCCGCCGCCGCGCAGTTCTACGGGTTGTCGATCCGCTCCACCGGTCTGGGCTGGGCCTCGGGCATCGGGCGTAACGGCGCCATTGTCGGCCCGCTGCTCGGCGGTGCGCTGCTGGGTATCAACCTGCCGCTGCAACTGAACTTCATCGCCTTTGCCATCCCGGGCGTCATCGCCGTGCTGGCCATGATGCTGTTCGTGGTGGCAGGCAAACAGCAGCGCGCGGTTACCCCAGCGCCATTGCTGGCGGCACGGGCTTGAGTGGCCGGTGGCGGTGGTCGACTCCCCCATCGACACCTCCCGGTCCGTGGATGGTACCCTTGGCCGCCCACGGCCCGCTGTCGGCCCGGACTCTGCAACGCGAGGCGATATGAAGGCATTCTTCCAGGACATTTCACTTTCGGCAGTCGTCGCTGGATTCATAGCAACGGTGATTTCCTACGCCGGACCGCTGGTAATCATCTTCCAGGTAGCTCAGGCGGCGGACCTGCCCCATGCGGTGCTGTCATCCTGGGTCTGGGCGATCTCCATGGGCAGTGGCGTACTGGGTATCGTGCTCAGTCTGCGCTACAAGGTGCCGATCGTGATTGCCTGGAATGCCGCCGGGTCCGCCTTGCTGATCAGCCTGCTGCCGGGCATGAGCATGGGCGAAGCAGTGGGTGCCTATCTGATCAGCAGCGCCATCATCGTGCTGATCGGCATCTCCGGCACCTTCGATCGTATCGTCAGCAAGCTGCCATCGGCGATCGCCGCCGCCATGCTGGCCGGTATCCTGTTCAGTTTCGGCACCGGTCTGTTCGTCTCGCTGCAGGACCAACCGGCGCTGGTGCTGGCCATGTTCATCACCTACCTGCTGGGTAAGCGGCTGGCGCCGCGCTATGCGGTACTGGCGGTGTTGGTGGTGGGCGTGAGCATCGCCATGGCATTGGGCGAGCTGCAGAGCGAGGCGCTGGTGGTCGGGCTGGCCGTGCCGGTCTGGATCAGCCCGGAATTCAGCTGGCAGGTGACCCTCAACGTGGCACTGCCGCTGTTGATGCTGGCGCTGACCGGGCAGTTCGTGCCGGGCGTGGCGGTGTTGCGCAACGATGGTTACGACACGCCGGCCAGTCCGCTGCTCAGCAGCACCGGGCTGGGCTCGCTGCTGCTGGCGCCGTTTGGCAGTCACGGCCTGACGCTGGCGGCTATCACTGCTGCCATCTGCACCGGCCGGGAAGCCCATGAAGATCCGGCCAAACGCTATATCGCCGGGGTTTCGGGTGGTGTCGTCTACCTGATACTGGGGCTGTTCGGCGCGACCCTGGTGTCGATCTTCACCGCCTTTCCCGCTGCGCTGATTGCCGCCCTGGCTGGTCTGGCGCTGTTAGCCGCGATTGCCAGCTCACTGCAGGGCGCGATGGCGGTGCCACAGGATCGGGAAGCGGCGCTGATCACCTTTCTGGTAACAGCGTCGGGCATGTCCTTTCTCGGTCTGTCCGC
>DXBL01000211.1 GCA_019116555.1 Candidatus Pseudomonas excrementavium | reverse complement strand
AACGCGCTCTCTGAGGAGCTGGTGATGACCATTCGCCGGGCCGGCAAGGTCTGGGAGCAAACCTACCGCCACGGCGTCCCACAGGCCCCTCTGGAGGCCATTGGCGACACCGATGGCAGCGGCACCCAGATCCACTTCAAGCCATCCGCCGAGACCTTTACCAGCATCAGCTTCAGCTGGGATATTCTGGCCAAACGGCTGCGCGAACTGTCCTTCCTCAACTCCGGTGTGGGTATCCATCTGATCGATGAGCGTACCGGCAAGCGTGAGTTGTTCCGCTACGAAGGTGGTCTGCGTGCGTTCGTTGAATATCTCAACGTCAACAAATCCACCATCAACTCGGTATTCCACTTCAATATTCAGCGTGATGACGGGATCGGTGTGGAAGTGGCGATGCAGTGGAATGACAGCTTCAACGAAAGCCTGTTGTGTTTCACCAACAATATTCCCCAGCGCGACGGCGGTACCCACCTGGCGGGTTTCCGCAGCGCACTTACCCGTTCGCTGAATAGCTATATCGAACAGGAAGGTCTGCTGAAGAAGATGAAGGTCAGCACCTCCGGTGATGACGCCCGGGAAGGTCTTACCGCCATTATTTCGGTGAAGGTGCCGGATCCCAAGTTCTCATCCCAGACCAAGGACAAGCTGGTCTCATCCGAGGTGAAAACCGCGGTGGAACAGGAAATGAACAAGTTCTTCAGCGATTATCTGTTGGAAAAGCCCAACGAAGCCAAGGCGGTTGTGGGCAAGATGATCGACGCCGCTCGGGCCCGTGAGGCAGCACGCAAGGCGCGGGAAATGACCCGCCGTAAGGGCGCGCTGGATATTGCCGGTCTGCCCGGCAAACTGGCTGATTGCCAGGAAAAGGATCCCGCTCTTTCCGAACTCTACATTGTGGAAGGAGACTCCGCGGGCGGCTCTGCCAAACAGGGCCGTAACCGCAAGACCCAAGCAATCCTGCCGCTCAAGGGCAAGATCCTCAACGTGGAGAAGGCGCGTTTCGATCGCATGCTCTCCTCCCAGGAAGTCGGCACGCTGATCACCGCACTGGGTTGCGGTATCGGCCGTGACGAGTTCAATATCGAGAAGCTGCGTTATCACAACATCATCATCATGACCGATGCTGACGTCGACGGCGCGCACATTCGTACCCTGCTGCTGACCTTCTTCTTCCGCCAGATGCCCGAGCTGATCGAGAAAGGCTACATCTATATCGCCCAGCCGCCGTTGTACAAGATCAAGAAAGGCAAGCAGGAACAGTACCTCAAGGATGATGAGGCGCTGGAGGATTATCTGACCCAATCGGCGCTCGAGGACTCCTACCTGTACGTCAACGAGCACGCTCCGGGTATTACCGGTGAGGGTCTCGAACGCCTGGTCAATGAGTACCGCGCTGTCATGAAGACCCTCAATCGCCTCGGTCGCCTTTATCCCCAGGAATTGATGGAGCAGCTGATCTATGTACCGCGTCTGGCCAGGGACAATCTGGCAGACAAGGCATTCATGGATAACTGGTTGATTTCATTTGAAAAATTGGTGAAAGAAGAGGAGCGTTCCGGGCAGGAATACCGGATCAGCCTGCGCGAAGACAAGGAACGCCAGCTCTGGCTGCCCGAGGTTGAAAGTATCAGCCACGGCCACACCAGCTATGTGACCTTCAACCGCGATCTGTTCGCCAGTAACGACTACCGTGCCATAGCGGATCTGGGTGAGAAGCTGCAGAGCCTGCTGGAAGACGGCGCGTACATCCAGCGTGGTGAGAAGAAGAAGCCGATCCGCTACTTCAAGGAAGCCATCGAGTGGATGATGAACGAAACCGCTCGTCGTCACACCATTCAGCGCTACAAGGGACTGGGCGAGATGAACGCCGACCAGCTGTGGGAAACCACCATGGATCCGGACAACCGGCGCATGCTGCAGGTCACCATCGACGACGCCATCGCCGCCGACCAGATCTTCAACACCCTGATGGGTGATCACGTGGAACCACGTCGCGAGTTCATTGAGCGTAACGCGTTGGCGGTATCCAATCTGGATGTGTGATTCCAGATGAATGAAAAATCCCCGGTTGGAGCGATCCACCGGGGATTTTTTTATTGCTCCGTGCCGCTCGCGAGCCAGAGGGGCGGTGTCGCTGGAGACTTTGTGCAAGGAAGAGGTTGGTCGGCAGGGCCGTGCCGACACGCCGTGAATACGTCCCTGTAGGCTCGCGGTTGCCATCCCTGGCAACCGACGGTCGGCCCAACCCTGCCGACCAACCTCTTCCACTCGCTCTTACGCCGCTGTTGGTTTTCAAACCGCCTGCAGCATCAGGTATCTCAGCCAGCCTGCATTTCCCGCATGGCCTGATTCACCCAGGCTTCGGCCTGCCGGTTGACCTCGACGATGGAGCGCGGATCCGAGCCCTTGGGGTAAATGGCCGGGCCGATTTTCACCTGGACCGTGCCGGGGCGCTTGCCCCAGCCGTTGCGCGGCCAGAACTCGCCGGCGTTATGGGCTACCG
>DXBL01000210.1 GCA_019116555.1 Candidatus Pseudomonas excrementavium | reverse complement strand
CACTGATGCTGTTCACTTACCCGTCATCCTTCGCGCAGGCGAAGGATCCATCGGCCAGTCCGAGCTAACCTGAAAGGATGGATCCTCGGCCTGCGCCGAGGATGACGAAGTAAAGAGCGACAAGGCGCTATTCCCTCCCTGACCCGATCCCTCTTGACCATGCTGCGGCATTGCTTTACAAGGATTAGAATAATTACTCCAATCCTCCCGGAGCCTTGTCAGTGGATAGCAGCCCTTCCCTCAGCGTCACCCATGCGCCGTTGATTTCCTTGCTGGAGCAGCAGCGCAGTGCTTTCCAGGCCCATCCCATGCCCACGCTGGCAGCGCGACTGGGCTGGCTGAAACGTCTGCGCACGGTGCTGGTGGATGAGCAGGAGGCGTTGGCCGAGGCGGTGAGTCAGGATTTCGGTAACCGTTCGCGGGATGAGACGCTGTTTGCCGAGATACTGCCCAGCCTCCAATCCATCGATCATGTCTGCAAACATCTGCGGCGCTGGATGAAGCCGTCGCGGCGGCCGCTGGGCATCGCCTTTCAACCCGGCTCGGCCCAGGTGTTTTATCAGCCGCTGGGTGTCGTGGGGGTGATAGTGCCGTGGAATTACCCGATCTTTCTGGCCATGGGTCCGCTGATAGGCGCGCTGGCGGCTGGCAATCGGGTGATGATCAAGATGAGTGAGTCGACCCCGGCTACGTCCCAGCGGGTCAAGGAGTTGTTGGCCAGCGTATTCCCGGAGGATCAGGTCGCTGTGGTGCTTGGCGAGGCTGATGTGGGTGCAGCTTTTTCACGCCTGCCCTTCGATCACCTTTTATTCACCGGCGCCACCAGCATTGCCCGGCACATTCTGCACGCGGCGGCGGATAACCTGACCCCGGTGACGCTGGAACTGGGTGGCAAATCACCCGCCATCGTTTCTGACTCGGTGCCACTGGATGACGCCGCCGAACGCATCGCCTTCGGCAAGACCATGAATGCCGGGCAGACCTGCGTGGCGCCAGACTATGTACTGGTGCCGGAATCGCGGGTGGAAGCGTTCGTCGATGCCTACCGCCAGGTGATCGGCAGGTTCTATCCGCAGCTCAGCGATAACCCCGATTACACCAGCATCATCAATCCGCGCCAGCAGGCCCGATTGAACAGCTATCTGGAAGATGCCCAGACCAAAGGCGCGCGGCTGCTTCCCTTGTTCGCCGAAGGTCAGGCGCGGCGCTTGCCCGCTACGCTGCTGCTGGATGTCACCGATGACATGCTGGTCATGCAGGACGAGATCTTCGGCCCGCTGCTGCCGATCGTCCCCTATCGGCAGATCGACGACGCCATCACCTATATCAACGCCCGCCCTCGCCCGCTGGCGCTCTATTATTTTGGCTATGACCGGGACGAGCAACAGCTGGTGATGGAGCAGACCCATTCCGGCGGCGTAGGCCTGAACGAGACCCTGTTGCATGTTGCGGTATGCGATCTGCCGTTTGGCGGCATCGGCCCTTCCGGCATGGGCCATTACCATGGTCATGAAGGATTTCTGACCTTCAGCAAGGCCAAGGGGGTATTGCGCAAGCCGCGCTTGAACGCCACGCGGGTGCTATATCCGCCCTATGGCAAGGGCATACAGAAGCTGCTGCGCAAGCTGCTGATTCGCTGACCAATCAACCTGGCAAGGACAACAATAATAATGCCCGACACCATTGCAGCCCCCACCGGCATCCATCGCCGCCAGATACTCAAGCTGGGCCTGTTCGGCACCGCCGTGCTGGCCACCGCTGGCGGTATCGCCAGTCTCGGCGGTTGCTCGGCCGATAGCCCGGCGCGAGGTTTCCAGCAGTTGCGCGAGAGTGACCTGCCCATGCTACGCCGGGTGATTCCGGTGGTGCTGGTGGACGCGCTGCCGGCCGGTCAGCGCACCGATGCGGTGGACGGCGTGCTGCTGGCGCTGGACAACAACCTGAATCGGCTATCGCCCAGCCTGAACCGCCAGGTCCTGCAGCTGTTCGACCTGCTGACCCTGGGCATCACTCGTGGCGCGATGACCGGCATCTGGGGCCCTTGGGAGAACGCCAGTGACGAGGCGGTGAAAGCCTTTCTCAAGCGCTGGGAAAGCAGCTCTTTCACCCTGTTGCAGCAAGGCCAGAATGCCTTGACCAACCTCATTCTGCTGTCCTGCTACAGCAGCCCCGCGTCATGGCCGCAATGCGGTTATCCGGGCACGCCGCGCATCTGAACAGGAGCAAAACCAGCATGCCCATTCCGGATCTGTTCGCCGAAGGACTCAAGCGCGACTGGAAAGTGACCAACGCTGCACAACTGCAGCAGGACCTGACCCTGGAGGCGGATATCGCTATTGTCGGCAGCGGTGCCGGCGGCGCGACCAGTGCAGAAATCCTCAGCGCCGCCGGCTTCAAGGTGCTGCTGATCGAAGAAGGCGGCCTGTTCACCAGCAGCGACTTCAAGCTGCAGGAAGATGAAGCCTATCCGGCCCTGTACCAGGAGGGGCTGGGGCGCATGTCCAAGGATGGTGCCATTACCATTCTCCAGGGCCGCGCCGTGGGCGGCACCACTCTGGTGAACTGGACATCCTGCTTCCGCACCCCCGAGCCGACTCTGGCGCATTGGGCCAGCGAGCACGGGGTACGCGGACACAGCAGCGACGAACTGGCGCCCTGGTTCGCACGGATGGAGGAACGCCTGGGCATCAGCCCCTGGGCCATGCCACCCAACGCCAACAATGACGTGCTGCGCCGCGGCTGCGAACAACTGGGCCTGCATTGGCAGGTCATCCCCCGCAACGTACGCGGCTGCTGGAATCTCGGTTACTGCGGCCTCGGCTGTCCGACCAATGCCAAGCAGTCCATGCTGGTCACCAGCATCCCCGCGTTGCTGGATAACGGCGGCGAATTGATCTACCTCGCCCGCGCCGAGCGCCTGCAACTGGACGGTGAACGGGTCACCGGGCTCGAATGCGTGGCCATGGATGAGCGCAGCGTGGCACCGACCGGCCGGCGGATACAGGTCCGCGCGCGGCATTACATCCTGGCCGGCGGCAGCATCAACACCCCTGGCCTACTGCTGCGCTCCGAGGCGCCCGATCCGCACGGTATCCTCGGCAAGCGCACCTTCCTGCACCTCACCACCTTTTCCTGGGCGCAGTTCGATCAGCCGATCAATCCCTTCTATGGCGCCCCCCAGTCCATTTATTCCGACCATTTCCAATGGCAGAACGGCGCCACCGGCCCGATGGGCTACAAACTCGAAGTGCCGCCCATGCAACCGGGCTTCAGTGCGACGGTGCTGGGCGGTACCGGCGTGGCTAACAGCGAGCTGATGCAGCAATTGCCCAACAGCAACATGATGATCGCCCTGCTGCGCGATGGTTTTCACCCCGACAGTTCACAAGGCGAAGTGCAACTGCGCAACGATGGCTCGCCAGTGTTGGACTACCGACTGACCGATTACACCTGGGAGGCGGTGCGGCGCACCTATCAGAGCATGGCCGACATCCAGTTCGCCGCCGGCGCGCGCACGGTAACCCCGGTACACAACGATGCCCGCCCGGCGAAAAGCCTGGCCGAGGCGCGGGAGATGATCGACGCGCTCGACCTGCGCCGCTTCAAGGCGCGCTTGGGCAGCGCCCATGTGATGGGCGGCTGCGCCATGGGTGAGGATTCCACCCGCGCCGTCACCGACAGCCTGGGCAGGCATCATCAGGTGGAGAACCTGTCGATCCATGATGGCTCGCTGTTTCCCACCAGCATCGGTGCCAACCCACAACTGTCGATCTACGGCATCACCGCCAGGCTATCGAGTCTGCTGGCCGAGCGGCTGGCGGCCTAGCCGCGTCAATAAACGGAGAACAATAATGAAAACAACCTGTTATGCCATGATTCTGCTGCTGACCAGTCTGGCTCTGCCATTGACCGCAGCCGCCGACAGCCAGCCAGCACAGCCCGCCACCGCGCAAGCCAACGCGGCTGTACTGCAGCAGCTGGACTTCACTGATCGCCAGGCCTTCGAGGCCGCCCGGCGTGGTTTTATCGCCGCCCCGCCGGATGACCCGCTGCTCAATCCGGATGGCAGCATCGCCTGGAACATGGGCGCCTATGCCTTCCTTGCAGAGGAAGCCCCGGACACGGTCAACCCGAGCCTATGGCGTCAGGCCCAACTGAACAGCATCCATGGGCTGTTCAAGGTCACCGAGGGTATCTACCAGATCCGCGGCATGGACCTGGCCAACATGACCGTCATCGAGGGTCAGACCGGACTGATCATCATCGATCCGTTGCTGTCGCCCACCACCGCCAAGGCCGCCCTGGATCTGTATCTCGAACACCGCCCCGGCAAACCGGTGGTCGCGGTGATCTACACCCACAGCCATGTGGATCATTTTGCCGGCGTGCGCGGCATCGTCAGCGATGAGGATATCCAGCAGCAGCGGGTACGCATCTATGCACCAGAGGGATTCATGGAACACGCTGTCAGCGAGAACGTGATCGCCGGCAACGCCATGACCCGACGCGCCATGTACATGTACGGCACTGACCTGCCAGCCAGCGCTACCGGGCATGTCGACAATGGCCTGGGCAAGGCGCTGAGCCATGGCGCGCTGACGCTCATTCCCCCCACCGACATCATCACTGCCAACGGCACCGAGATGATCGATGGTGTCGAAGTGGAGTTTCACCTGGCCCAGGGCAGTGAGGCACCCGCCGAGATGATGATGTACTTCCCCGCCGCCCGGGTGCTCAATACCGCCGAAGTCACCTCCCATCAGCTGCACAATATCTATACCTTGCGCGGCGCCGAGGTGCGGGATGCCAGTCGCTGGTCGCGCTATATCGATGAGGTGCTGGACAAATATGGGCCCCGCACCGACATTCTGATGGCCCAGCATCACTGGCCAGTCTGGAGCCAGGAGGATGCCAGGCACTTTCTCGCTGTGCAGCGCGACCTGTACAAGTTCATTCACGATCAGAGCGTGCGGCTGATGAATCAGGGTTACCGCGCGGATGAAATCGCCGAGCGCATCCGGTTACCGGACAGCCTCGCCAGTCAGTGGATCACCCGCGACTATTACGGCACCCTGCGCCACAATGCCCGCGCCATCTACCAGAAATACCTGGGTTGGTATGACGCCAACCCGGCCAATCTCAATCCCCTGCCAATGCGGGAAGCAGCGCGCAAAGCCATGGAATACATGGGCGGCATCGAGCAGGTGATCAGTCGCGCCCAGCAGGATTTCGAACGCGGCGAGTACCGCTGGGTGGCCTCGGTCATGAGTCAGGCGGTGTTCGCCCATCCGGACAATCAGGCCGCCCGGGAACTGAATGCCGCCGCGCTGGAGCAACTCGGCTACCAGGCCGAGTCGGGCCCCTGGCGCAACGTCTACCTGGCCGGCGCCATGGAGCTGCGCAACGGGACTGAACAACAGGCTGGCGGCGCCATCGCCACCGACCTGCTGCAGGCGCTGGACACCGGCATGTTCTTCGACGTGCTGGGCGTGCGCCTGAACGGTCCCAGGGCCGAGGGCAAGCGAATGGTACTGAACTGGCAGTTCACCGATACCCAGGAACAGTTCCGGCTCAATCTGCAGAACGCCACCCTGACCTGGTTGCCCGAGCGCCGGGCTCCCGAGGCCGATGCCAGCATCACCATGACCCGGGCAACGCTGAATGCTATCCTCACGCAACAGAACAGCTTTCCGGCCGCCATCAAGTCCGGCGACATCCGTATCGAAGGCAATCCGCAGGTCTTTCTCGAGTTGCTGAGCCTGATGGATAGCTTCACCCCGGATTTCGCACTGATCGAGCCGATCACTGAATAAGCAACAGCTCCCGGGTCACTTTATCGAGTGATCCGGGAGCGTGCCCAGCGAGATAACGAGAGACCTATTATGGCTGCAAAGCCAAGCACCCGAGACCGCATCCTGCAAGCCAGCCTGGACCTGTTCAACACCCAGGGCGAGCGCAACATCACCACCAATCACATCGCCAGCCACCTGGGCATGTCTCCCGGCAACCTCTATTACCACTTTCGCAACAAGCCCATGATCGTCGCCGAGCTTTTCAACGAGTTCGAGCGCAAGATGGAGGTCTTCTTTACCCTGCCCGAGGCCGCCAGCGTTACCCTGGAGGACAAGGCCCGCTATCTGGAAAGCCTGCTGGAGCTGCTGTGGCAGTTTCGCTTCCTGCATCAGGGCCTGGAATACCTGCTCGAAGCCGATCCCGCACTGGCCGTGAGATACCGGCAGTTCGCCCAGCTCAGCTTACGCAGCACCCAGAGCATCTATCAGGCCTTTGCGGATGCGGGCATCCTGCGGCTCAGCCCGCAGCAGGCGGAGGCCCTGAGTATCAATGTATGGATCGTGTTGAGCTCCTGGATGCAGTTTCTGACGACCACCCGGGGCATCCAGTCCGACCTGGATGAGCAGCTTATGCGCCGCGGCATCTACCAGATACTGGTTCTGGAAGAAGGTTATGTGGCGCCAGCGTACCAGGAGGCGGTCAGATCCCTGTGCGACAGCCTCTATGTGCCACTGGGAGACATCAGCGACGGCGACGACGCAGCCGCGCCCATAGCCACCAACCCAGCAGCAGCGCCAGAATAACCGTACCCACCAGCAACGGGAGGCCATGACGGCCAAGAAACTGCTCACGGGCGTTGCGGTTCAGCTGTTCCCAGGCGTTGTAATCGTCCGGCACCTCGACCAGGCCGTGCTCGACCACGAAACGGTGATAGGCCTCTATCAGCGCGGTAACACGTTCGGGCTGCTGGGCTGACAGGTCGTGACGCTCCAGAGGGTCATCCTGCATGTTGAACAGCAGCATGCCGGCGCGTGCAGCAATGGCGCTGGAATTGGATACCACCAGTTTGTAGTCGCCCTGCCAGATGGCCATACCACCGGCCAGTTCATAGACAATCACCTCATCGTCCGCATGAATACGCTCACTCTCACCACGCAACAGCGGCGCCATGCTGGTGCCCATGATGCGGTGCACTTCCCGTCCATGATATTCCACATCCGGCGCTGAGGTGTTGGCCAACTCCAGCAGCGTGGGGGTGATATCAGTCACATAGCCAAAGGCGGAAGTGCGCGAGCCGGGCTCGATCACCCCCGGCAACCGCATGATCATCGGCACCCGCAGGCCGCCATTGAAGGGTGAGCCCTTGTAGGAGTAGAACGGCGTGTTGGAGGCGTAGGCCCAGCCCGGTCCGTACTCGCTCCAGCTGCCGGGGCGGCCCAGGTCGGTGTAATCCTGATCGTAGCGCAGGCGATAGAACAGCGGCGCGATCTCGGTCAGCACCGTGGACTCGGCGCCGTTGTCGCTCATGAAAATGACCAGGGTGTTGTCATAGTCGCCACTGGCCTTGAGATGATTGATAACCCGACCGATGTTCTCATCCATGGCTTCCGCCATACCCGCGTAGACCGCCATCTGCCGGGCGCGATAGGCCCGCTCCTCGTCGCTGAGGCTGTCCCAGTCGATTGGCTGGGTGTCATAGAAAGTGCCCCAATCGCTGCTGATGACCGACTCTGCGGTGCGTGGCAGCAGACCCATGGCGGTCAGCCGTTCATAGCGCTGTTGGCGCAGCACATCCCAGCCTTCCTGGTAGGTGTCGGCGTATTTTTCCACATAGGCTTC